>JAHBTS010000006.1:27500-146300 GCA_019638515.1 Chitinophagales bacterium
CGCCAAACAGAAGAATTGGTGCGCAGTTCTGAGCATAAAGCGCCTAAAAAGGCAGCAGCTAAAAAACTAGTTGAGCCAGCCGGGCACTTTAAGAAATTAGAAGATGAACTTACTAGTGCATTGAGTACGAAAGTTACCATTAAACCTATTACAACCGAAAAGGGAGAAATTGTGGTAAGCTACTATTCTATTACCGATTTAGAAAGACTAAAAGAAATTTTTACGCAATAGAAGCTATTACACTAACTTTCGTATCCTAGATATATGCTTAGTTGGAATGAGATACTTCTACGGTTGGCGTTGGCTTCTTTTTTAGGAGCGTTAATTGGCTTAGAAAGGGAAAGAAAGCATTGGGCTGCCGGCTTACGTACACACATGATGGTATGCGTAGGCGCTTGCCTAATTATGATAGTATCTGCATTTGGTTTCAAAGATGTTTTGGGCACTCCAGATGTTGCTTTAGATCCTTCGCGCATAGCGGCTCAAGTAATTAGTGGCATAGGTTTTATTGGAGCCGGAACCATTTTGTTTTCTAAACAAGGTACTGTACACGGCTTAACTACAGCATCGGGTTTATGGACGGTTGCTGCCATTGGTTTGGCAATTGGCGGAGGGTTATATTTTGCAGCAGTGGCTACTACGGTGGCGGCTTTGATAATTCTTTGGGCGCTTCAGCCGTTGGAACAATTGTATTCAAAGAAATTCCAACAACGGACTTTGAAAATTACCAGTACTACTGATACCGCTTTTACCCATCATCTCTTTTCATTGATTGAAGGTAATGGTTTGAAAATACAATCGTTCTCTTTACAAAAGCAAGGCGGTGATATAACATACGAACTTAAACTTGATTTTGCACCTAACGAAAAACTTGATGCTTTCATTATATTGCTACAACAAGAATCTACTATTCAGCATATTTCGTGGGAGCAATAATTTAAGTACTGTATTTCCGCACATTAGATACATTAGTGTCATATTTTACGATAACAAGAACTAACTAAAACAAATTGATATGAGAAATTTCATTGTACAAATACTATTGAATGCAGTAGCTGTTTTTGGCGCTTCCTACCTACTAAGAGGCATTCATTTAAAAGATTTTAAATACGCAATTGTGGTAGCTCTTGTGCTGAGCTTATTAAATACGTACATAAAACCTATTATGGAATTCTTTGCATTTCCTATTACGTTTATTACTGTAGGTCTGTTTTTATTGGTTATCAATGCTGCCATAATAAAAATAGCGGCATGGCTAATTGGTAATAACTTTAAAGTAGATGGTTGGTGGTGGGCTATTGCATTTTCATTGGTTATGACATTCATAAACACGATATTAGCGTGGCTCTTGGCATAAGTTTAGTTACATAGCTCAACTTCACGCACTGTTTCGGCATAGCTCTAGCAAATTAGCAAAGAGTTTTATTATTGCTTTTCAATAAAAGATTATGAAAGGATTTTATTCTATACCTGTTCCTATAAATGAACCGATAAAAAGTTACGCTCCTGGAAGTGCGGAAAGAGGCAGCCTTCAACAGAAGTTGGCACAACTCAAGAGCGAATTCCGCGATATACCAATGGTAATAAACGGGAAAGACGTTTTTACGAACGAAAAGATAAGCATTCATCCGCCACATGAGCGCCACCATACTTTAGGCACTTTCTCCAGAGGAAAAAAAGAACATGTAACACTTGCCATTAACGCTGCACTGCAAGCCAAAGCAAGATGGGAAAACTTAGCATGGGAACAACGCGCTTCTATTTTCCTAAAAGCAGCCGAACTCATTGCCGGGCCATATCGCGATGAATTGAATGCAGCAACCATGCTTGGACAAAGCAAAAATGCATTTCAAGCAGAAATAGACTCTGCCTGCGAAATAATAGATTTTTTGAGGTTCAACGTACATTTTATGAGCCAAATTTATGCCATGCAACCGCAAAGTGCCGCAGGAATTTGGAACCGAACCGAATGGCGCGCATTGGAAGGATTTGTGTTTGCACTTACACCATTCAATTTTACTGCCATTGCAGGAAATTTGCCCACCAGTTGCGCCTTAATGGGCAATGTGGTTGTATGGAAACCCAGCGATGACCAAGTTTATTCTGCACACGTGCTCATGAAAATATTTAAAGAGGCGGGCGTGCCCGATGGTGTAATAAACCTTATTTTCCCCGATGGGCCGGAAGCAGGCGAAGTAATATTTAAACATCGCGATTTTGCAGGCATTCACTTTACAGGCTCTACGGCCGTTTTTCAAACCATTTGGAAAACCATTGGTGAAAACATACATCTCTATAAAACCTACCCGCGCATTGTGGGCGAAACCGGAGGTAAAGATTTTATTTTAGCACACCCAAGTGCTCATGCCAACGTAGTAGCAACAGCCATTTCGCGCGGTGCTTTTGAGTTTCAGGGACAAAAATGCTCTGCCGCCTCACGTGCTTATATTCCTTCTAATATTTGGGAAGAAGTAAAAATAAAAGTATTGCAAGATGTAAGCACTTTTAAAATGGGAAGCACCGAAGACTTTAGTAATTTCATAAATGCCGTAATAAACGAAAAGAGTTTCAATAAACTATCGGAATACATTGAACAAGCAAAAACGGCCAACGATGCAACAATTATTGCCGGAGGAAATTGCGACAGTACAAAAGGATGGTTTATAGAGCCAACTATAATACTTACCCAAAACCCTAATTATGTTACCATGTGCGAAGAATTATTTGGCCCTGTACTTACGGTTTACGTTTACGATGAAAATAAATTTGAAGAAACCGTAGAATTGGTAAACACTACATCTATGTATGCACTAACCGGTTCCATTATTGCACAAGATCGATATGCCATAGAATATGCAACACAGCATTTAAAAAATGCAGCAGGCAACTTTTATATAAACGATAAACCTACCGGAGCAGTAGTCGGACAACAGCCCTTTGGCGGCAGCCGCGGTTCCGGCACCAACGATAAAGCCGGCAGTATGATAAATTTACTGCGCTGGGTTTCGCCACAAACTATAAAAGAAACATTTGTGCCGCCCATTGATTATCGCTATCCATTTTTAGGATAATACTTTATTCCATATAATAAGAACATGAAAAATTTTATTGAAGAATTGAAATGGCGGAATATGTTACACGACATTATTCCCGGCACGGAAGAATTATTGCAGAAGCAAAGTGTAAAAGGTTATATAGGTTTTGACCCTACAGCCGATTCGCTCGGTATTGGCAATATGGTTCAAGTAATGACCTTACTGCATTTTCAAAAATGCGGACATCAACCCGTAGCCTTGGTGGGTGGCGCAACAGGCATGGTGGGCGATCCGAGCGGAAAAAGCTTGGAACGCAATTTTCTTTCGGAAGAAACACTGATACACAATTTAGAATGCCAGAAAAAGCAATTGGAAAAATTTCTAGATTTTTCAGGCAATAATGCAGCTACTATTGTAAATAACTACGACTGGTTTAAAGATTTTTCATTTCTACAATTTATTAGAGAAGCAGGAAAATACATTACCGTAAATTATATGCTGGCAAAAGACAGCGTTCAAAACCGATTAGAAAATGGAATGACCTTTGCCGAACTTTCGTATCAACTTATTCAAGGATACGATTTTTACTGGCTTTGGAAGAACAAAGGCGTACAACTGCAAATGGGAGGAAGCGACCAATGGGGCAACATTGTTACCGGCTCTGAACTTATTCGCAAGAAAGAAGGAGGCGAAGCATTTGCTCTTACCACCAAATTGCTGATGAAAGCCGATGGCACCAAGTTTGGCAAAAGCGAATCGGGAAATGTTTGGTTAGATGCCGCAAAAACTTCGCCCTATAAATTTTACCAGTTCTTCTTAAATATAGCAGACGAAGATGCTCCAAAAGTAATTCGCATATTTTCGCTGGCCGAAAAAGAAGCCATAGAAGCCATAGAAAAAGAACATACCGCAGCTCCGCACCTGCGCACTTTACAAAAAGCATTGGCAGATGAAATTGTTACGCGCGTACACGGCAAAGATGCATTAACTAAAGCCAAGGAAGCATCGGAAATTTTATTTGGAAAATCTACCACCGAAGCACTCTTGCAACTAAGCGAAAGAGATATTTTAGAAGTATTTGAAGGAGTGCCTACGTATGAAATTTCTAAAGACCAATTAAGTGGCAGCGATTGGGTTACAGTATTGGGCGAACACACAAAAGTATTTGCATCCAAAGGCGAAGCAAGAAGAAGCTTACAGGAAAATGCAGTAAGCGTTAATAAAGAAAAAATTACTGTAGATACCGTTACCGACACCAATAAACTCTTAAACAATCAATACTTGGTAATACAAAAAGGGAAAAAGAACTACTATCTCTTAAAAGTAAAATAGATCAAGCATTGCAATAAATCTATATTCGTATAAAAGTTGTGCCATGCTATTAACGCTTAATTTCCAAGCAGTACCTATTGAGCAAGAACCGGTAGCTTATGCCATTCCTTTTTTTCTACTTCTAATTGGAATTGAGTTATACGTAAACTGGAAAGAACAACGCCACCTTTACAACACAGGCGAAGCCCTCAGCAGCATTGCCATGGGGCTTGGCTCTTTGGTTGTAAATATTTTAATGAAAGCCTTGGCATTTGCACTATACACATGGCTCTTTCAATATAGATTGTTTGATATTGGCTGGCACTGGTGGAGTTGGCTGCTTATTCTCTTTGCAGATGATTTTACCTTTTATTGGCACCATAGGCTTAGCCACGAAATACGAATTTTATGGGCAGCACACGTGCAACACCATTCATCGCAATCGCTAAATTTAGCCACTGCATTGCGCCAAAGCTGGACAGAGCTACTCTATAAATATATCTGGTGGTTTTGGTTGCCGCTCGTTGGTTTTCATCCGCTTATGATTTTAATGATGATGAGCATTTCGCTCATTTACCAATTTTGGCCACACACCGAAATTATACGAAAACTACCCAATTGGTTTGAATGGTTCTTTAATACACCTTCGCACCACAGAGTACACCATGCCAGCAATGCTAGGTATTTAGATCAAAACCATGCAGGCATTTTAATAATATGGGATAAACTATTCGGCACCTTTTGTCCGGAAAACGAAAACGATAAACCTATTTATGGCTTAACTACCAATATACATTCTACCAATCCGCTTGTAATTGTGTCGCACGAATACAAAAGTATTTGGAAGGATATAAAACGTGCTCCCACCTTTGCCGATAAATTACGCTATTTATTTATGCCTCCGGGTTGGAGCCACGATGGTCCCGATTTGAGAGCCAAAACACTACGCCAATCTATAAAAAAGTAACTGTTCTAGGCTTGGTGATGTGGCGGGTTTTTAGCACAAAACCCAAACCGAAGAACTACCTTTTAAATATAGCAAAAACTTGCAAACAAGCACTTCACCCGCCTATTGCCAATACGATGTTGTATGCCGCTTTTTGTTCATCATTCTTTGTTTCCCTTCTTGGCATTTTCGCTTCTTGTCAATAGTTGTAAGTTGTCAAGAACTGTCAAACCGCCATTATGCATTGGTTTGATATGGTCAATTTGAAAGTCCAATTTGTTTTTGCTTTTATAGTTTTTGGTCGCACTAAAATAAAAGCCGTCTTGGTCGGTGAACTTTTTATAAACTTGGTCTGAAAGCCATTTGCCGTATTCAGGATTTGTTTCTTTGATTTCATAAAGATTAAGTTTTTCTAATTCTCTCAATTCTTTTTCGTCTTTTGGAACAACCGATTTTCTTGCGTAAAGTTCTGGGTGCAAGAATTTTGTTTTGGCTAAATTGACTTCTCGTAAAAAGCTCTTTTTGTCAAAGTTGAAAAATGTCTCCCAAGCAATTTCATTACTTTCCCAAGTTTGGTTTATCATTTCTGCTTGTGCTCTTTCGCCCAAGTCTTTCTCAATAATTTCCCTTGCAATTTCGTCAATGTTGTATTTTTCTCTCTCTTTCAGTTCAATGAATGGTGGTGTTTGGTCTTGAATGGCATAATACTGCAAAATGTCTTTAATGTCTTGAACGTGATACGCAGGATATTTCAAACAACCGTTAAAAAATTCATCTTCAATTATGCTTGCGTATTTATCCAATTCTGCTTCAGTCAAAAAATCCTTTTTGTCTAACTTATATTCTGCAAAAATTGCTGGCAAACTGTTTACAAAGTCATTGTATGATTGCTGAATGTTATCATACACCAATACTTCGCAATGTCTTTCCACTGGTTCATTTTCTGTTTCTTTCAAAAACTTGAATTGATAAATGCCGATTGGAAAACGTTCAATGAAATCCAATTTTTCAAGTTCTTCTCTTATTTGCGGTTCAATGATTTGATTATTGAGAATGGCAAATTCTTCCAACTTATTGATAGCAACAAGACGAATGATTTGTTTTTTGACTTCAGCGGTTTTATCTTCAAAGTCAATGTTATCTTCAATGAACAGTTTTTCAGGATTAACCCACGAAATTTTGTTTTGCCATTCGTCAATAAAGCTGACAATGTAAGCGTCTTTTGTGCCGCCTGCTTTTGGTCCACGCAAACCACGTCCAATCATTTGTGTCATTAAAATGCTTGAAATGGTTGGTCGTGCCAAGAAAATAGATTGCACATTCGGAACGTCAGTTCCTTCGGTTAAAATATTTACATTGATTAAAACTTCCAATTCACCTTTGCGGAATTGTTCAATTTTGTTTTTGTTGTCTTTGCTTGAAAGCGTTACGCCTGTGGCAATGTCTTTTATTGAAGAAAGAACATAATCCGATTTTACACCTGCTTCACGGAACAATGCGTTTAATGCAATGGCATTGTCCACATTTAATGCAAACACAATAGTTTGCTTGTATTTTGCCTTTTGAGTAATGTAACGATTTATGATTGTCAAGTTTCTTTCTTTATTGGTAGCGATTGATTTTGAAATGTTTTCGCCCAAAATTGTGTTGAAGTCGCCAAATTTTGAATTGAGTTCGTTGATTTGTTCATCGGTCAAATCAAACTGCTCAATAATGTTTTGTCCTGTTGTTACTTCTTCAAAATGCGGTTCGGATAAAATTCCCAAACGGATTAAAGTCCGTAAATCTATTTTGTAAATAATGTCGTCTGGAAAAACTTTTTTCAGCAAACCTTGTTCATCTTCCGCAGTTCTGAAAGGTGTTGCGGTCAAACCTAACATTCTGAATTGTGATACTTTTTCTTTTAGGTTTGAAATGAGTTTGCGATACGTTTTTGCTGTGGCGTGGTGGGCTTCGTCCACCACCAAAAATATTTCGTCAGTGTTGTTCTTAATCCAATTTTTATACAAATGGTCAAAACCTGCGTTCAAACTGTCTTTACTTGAAATAATGATGTCGTCCGTTTGTTTAATGTGAACAGGTTTGTCGTGAATGCCTGAAATAATACGATAACTGAAACTTTGTTTGTTCGCAAAAATGTCTTTGAAAGCCAATTTTTCGGCAAACGTTTTTTGTGCTTGTTCCAACAATTCGTGTCTGTGAGCAACCCAAAGCACTTTTTTGTTTTTGTCAAGAATGTTTTTTGAAATCCAATGAGCGGCAGTTAAGGTTTTTCCACCACCGGTTGGTAAAACTAAAAGCCCTGCAAATGGATTTTTGTTTGACTTGATAATCTCTTTTTGCAGATTGTAAAATGCTTCTTCTTGATGTGGATAAGGTTCAATGCCACTTTCAGACTGTTCAATGGTTATAGTTCCTGCGTGTTTGAATTTTACTTTTGTAGAAGTTGAATTATTGTTTGAAACTTCTTGATGGTTGACGGTTGATTTGGAAATGTCAGACAAGCGAAAAGTAATTGTTTCTCCTTTGCGAAATTGTTCTAATTTTTTTACAGGTTCTTTTCCTGCCCAAAGTGTTACATTGTGATTTTTGAATTGTCGGTCAAACTTTGCAAGAATGTCAAACTTCCGCCTATAAGTCATACCAATTCTGTCAAAAAAAGTATCGTATCTTCTATAAGTCAGGTTGAATTGGTTTTTGTTAATGTCGCTCAGAATCTCTGCAACAATTTGTCTGATTTCTTTTAGCTCCATATTTATTCGTCTGTCTGCTTGTATATGTTGAATTTAGCACAGTCGTCCGTAAAATGGCATACAACTATCGAGCAATTGCAACCCGTACTATTTTAGATTGGCTGCCACTACTTATTTTCAATAAATAAACGCCATCTGCCAATTCCTGTACCGACAATTTTTCGCTTACAGAAAGCGCAGCAACTTCTTTTAATAAACTGCCACTTAAATCAAAAACCTGAATAGTTGCCTGCTCCGGCATGTTTTCAATTTGAATAAAATCTACAGCAGGATTTGGAAACACCTTTATCATAGAAAAATAATTTTCGATTATACCACTTGGCTGTAAATCATCATCGCGAATAGTGAGTGTAAAGCCCCTTACATTCAATATTGCATTATTAGTAGCATCGTATAAAGTAAAATTGGCTTCGCGCATTGCTTCCACTACTGTATCGTTTAAAATAACTACCGGAATTAAAGCCGTATCGCGCGCTAATGCAGCAATAGAAATGGTAGTATCATTAAATAAAAAGTGCTTCCCTTTTACGGCATTGCCCATATCTAACTTTACTTTGGCAGTAGTTACGCTATCTGATATTCCATTAGTAGCAACACGAATAAAAATGGTGGTATCGTTTTCTACCACAGTTCTCCCCGCCCCCACAAAAGAAATTTTAAAAGAATCGTCATTTAAAATTTCCGACACCATAGTTGTATCTGCAGTAATAAATGAAGTGTCTTCGATATTTATTATTGTAAATACGGCCTTCTTACCCGGATCGTAATCTTCATTATCGTAAATATCAAACTTAAATGTATCGCGCTGAAAGCCCGGAGGTACCACAATAGGTTTATTGCTAAAGAAAAAATCTTCGAATGCCACCACATTGGTTTGGCTTTGGTTTAGCACCACAAAAGCATTAAAAGTATCTGCCGTAGTATTGTTGCACTCCACATAAATATAACCGTAAGGCGAAGATTCATAAACAGAATCTACACTTTTACTAAAACGTACATAATTTTGTGCCTGCGCACTTATTGCCAATCCAATAAAGAGAAGTATAAAAGAAATTGCACGATTAAACATTTTGTAAAACTGCAATTTTCTTGCAATGCTGCAAACCTTCATTTTGTACATCACTAACTTTTTGTTAGAAAAATGAGTTTGCTTTTCGCACAAATTAAAATACGTTTATCGCAATGAGTAAGAATATTTGGAGCTACGAGAACGAAAAAGGGAAGATATTGGCACCCGGCAAATTGTTGCTGTCTGAGCCTTTTATGTTAGATGAAAATTTCAGCCGAACCGTGGTGCTTATTTGTGAGCATGATTTAGAAAACGGCACTATGGGTTTAATACTAAACAAGCCTGTAAAAATACAACTGAATGAAGTGGTACCATCATTGCCGCCTTTTGCAGGTAAGGTTTACTTAGGCGGTCCTGTGGGAACCGATACCATGCAATTCCTGCATCGCTTGGGCGAAAAAATAGAAGGCAGTGTAGAGTTGGCTGATGGACTTTTTTGGGGAGGCAACTTTGAACAAATAAAATTGCTGATAGAAAATAATAATGTACAGTCCGATGATATTGCTTTTTACATTGGCTATTCTGGATGGGGAGCCGAGCAATTACAGGTAGAGTTAGAGAGCAATTCGTGGATAATTTCGCAGGTAGAGGCTCCTAATGTTTTTCAATATAAAGAAACTATTTGGCGCGATGTATTGCGAAACATGGGTGGTATTTATGAAACTATGGCAGGCTATCCAGAAAATCCTATTTTAAACTAACATGAAGCAAATAGAGAAACGCAGTTTAGATGCTACCTTGCGGCAGACAATGCTTTCGGTATTGGCTATTATCTTGTTTTTAACTCAACCTGCGCGGGCAATACAACTTTCAGACTCTTCACAAATTTCGCTTCTTACGGTAGCGCCCGGTAGTGAACTTTACTCTGCATTTGGGCATAGTGGCATTCGTATCCACGACTTTAAACAAGATATTGATATTGTTTTTAACTATGGAACATTTGATTTTAATCAACCCAATTTCTATGTAAACTTTGTAAGAGGACGCTTGCTATACATGCTGGATGTAGGCTCTTTCAGCGATTTTATGCAAATGTATGAATACGAAGAAAGAAGTGTAACCGAAGATGTATTAAACTTAACGAACGAAGAGAAACAGCACATTTTCCTCTTTCTTGTAGATAATGCTCAACCTGCCAATCGCAACTACCGATATGAATTTTTCTTTGACAATTGCGCTACCAGAATTCGCGATGTTTTTGAACAAGAACTTAAACAGAAAATCCACTTTAACTATGCCGGGTTCGATAGCACAAAAAGCTTGCGCCAAATGCTCGATTTATATGTTTCCAACAGCCCTTGGGTGCAATTGGGTTTCTACCTTATCTTGGGATTGCCCTGCGATGTAAACGCCACACCACGAATACAGGCCTTCTTACCTGATTTTCTACAAAAAACATTTAAACAAGCAGTCTTAAATAACGGCAGCAACTCCTCGCCATTGGTGCGCCAATCGCATGTATTATTGCAGTATCCTCCTGCGGCTGCACCCGATTCATTATTCACTCCGGTGTTTTGCATATTGCTTCTACTTACCACAGCAATAGTGCTTTCTGCAATAGAATATAGATTAAAAAAATCTGCTACCATCTTCGACTTTCTTTTGTTCTTCTCTGCCGGATTATTGGGAGTATTTTTCTTATGTATGTGGGCATTCACAGAGCATTATTCAGTACCCAAAAATTTAAATGTATTATGGGCAATGCCGTTATTCTTACCACTTTCCTTTTTACTCTTCTCTAAAAAGATGGCAACCTTCAATACTAAATGGCTCCACATAAGTGCAGTGTGGCTGCTTGGTTTGTTGATACTGCATTTTGTTTTACCACAACCTTTTCATATTGCAGTTATATTGCTAATTGTTGTGCTAGCATACCGTGCATGGTTTAGTGCTTACTTACTACAAAAAAAAATAAGCAATGAAACAACATGAATTGAATACACAACGTACTGCACGCTATTTCACATTAGGTTCTTTAAACGAAAACACTAAAGAGGTTTGGATTGTATTGCACGGATTTGCACAACTTGCTGCAACCTTTCTCCAACACTTTGAACCATTTGCCAGCAATGATAAATTTATAGTAGCACCGGAAGCATTGAATAGATTCTATACAAAAGGCTACAGTGGAAATGTTGGCGCCACTTGGATGACAAAAGAAGCGCGCGAACACGATATACAAGACAACCATCATTATCTTAATACGCTTGTAAAGCAACTTAATATCAATCGCACTACTACCAAAGTAATTGTGCTTGGTTTTTCGCAAGGTGTGGCAACACTTACGCGCTGGCTTCACCTTTCTAATTTTGCACCCGATTGCCTAGTTATGTATGCCGGAGAATTGGCATACGAGCTAAAAACTAAACCGCTACCTGCTTTTTTGCACCACACCAAATGTTACTTTATTTATGGCACTAAAGACCCATTACTACCCGCATTTGCTCCCAACACCCTCCATGATGTATTTGGTGAAATAAATCTACACCTTATTGAATTTGATGGCGCACATGAAATCAATTGCCAAGCACTGCAACAAATAGTTGTATAAACTATTGCACCCACCATTTTAATACTTGGTATTTTCCCTGCTCATCCTCTACTTGTACTATATACATTCCTTTAGTTACATGTTCTAATCCGAGTGGAATAGCAGGATAGTTTATTGTAGAAGCTATACGCCCCGCCAAATCAAATATTCTTACCCGTTTAACAGCAGAAATACACTCCATACATTGCAGAATATTGCTTGAAATAAAATATGGATGCTGCACTTCCTCCACATCGTTCATACCATTCACTACATCCTTTACAAGAATAAAATCGGCAACTTCATTCCCTGCTTTACCATCAAAAATTGGCCATACCACTACCACTTCAGGCCCCGTTTTGAAATAAGCAGGTTTTACATCTATTTGAATTACTTTTTGCACAGAACTGCCGGGTGCAATCTGCAAAATACCCAATGAAACACTATCGTAGTTTACAGTATTAGAACCTTTAAAGCCAATATATGTACTACCTGCAAATACTACTGAATCGGTATTTAAAACTTCGATAGAATAACTGATAGAATCGCCATACTTTACCCTAAACGGAGGTTGCGATGTAAGCGGATCTATGGAAATCTGCAAATTAACTTGTGCGCAAAGCACCATCACGGCAGAATAAGCAAGTGTACTAAGTATGAACTTTTTCATGGCAGTAATTCCATTTTAAAATTAAAGTACCCTAAAGCTACCATATAGTTGCAATAAGCATATAAGGAATTTTAAGTAATCTTACCAATTCAAAGCTAAAAAATGGAGGCACTTCAAGAAATTATATATTCACTTTCTAAAGAAGAGATAAGGCATTTTAAAATTTATTTATCGCGTATTGATACTGGAAAAGAAAGGAAAGATGCACAACTCTTCAACTATATTAAAGCTCATCCAAAAGACTTTAGCAACACTAAAGCAGCACAAAAACTTTCTTACGCAGAAATAAATGCTTTTTACAGATTAAAGAACAGACTACAAGAAGATGTATGCGATGCACTGGCACTGCTCCACACCGGAAAAGTAAATACCAATAGCTTATTTAGAGAGCTAATGCTCTTCAATATCTTTAGAGCTAAAAACAACCTTTCACTTTCTATCTACTTTCTAAAACGTGCCGAAAAACAAGCTACAGCCATTGAAAACTTAGAAATACTAGACTGGATATTTTCGAGCTATATTACACTCTCCAACGATTACTCTGAAATAAACCCCGAAGAATATATACGAAAGCAAAAAGAAAACGCCATTCACCTTAACAGGCTACGCGCCATGGATCAAGCACTGGCAGCGGTAATCTACCGATTAAAAACATCGCAAACATTTGGAAAAAAACCTACCGCACTATTAGAGCTATTAGATAAATCTATTAAAGAGTTCAGCAGCGATAACTTTCTAAAAACAAGCAAAACCTTTCAAACAAAATTATACAGAGCCGTAAGCCAGCAACTATTGCAAACACACCATTACTTGCAGTTAGAAAAGTTTATGAATAACACCATTGCCACTTTTACAAAAAATAAGTGGTTCGATAAAAACAACCACGACACTAAACTACAAATGCAAGTGTATCTTATCAATTCTCTCTTTAGAAACGAAAAATACAATGAGTCTTTGGCAGAAGCCGAAGTACTTGGAAAAGAAGCACACGCATTTAATAAACTGTACTACTCCAAGTATATTTTTTTCTATTACAATGCACTGTACATCAACTATTCTAGAACTAACTTAGATAAAGCCATCAAAGCATTGGATGAGTTAGACAAGACCATGAAACAATTAAAAAACAGCTACTACGAACAATTTATTCTCTTAAATAAATCTACGCTGCTTTTTGAACAACAAAGATTTAACGAAGCCATCAGGCAATTGGTTCGCTTATATCTAAACGATAGTTACCAAAATGCATCATCCATTTTTAAACTTAAAATAGCTATTGCAGAGCTTATTATGCAATACGAAAGTGGTGATAAAAAGGTATTTAAAAACAGGCTTGTACAGGTAAGAAAAGAGTTTGCAACCATTTTAAGAAAAAAAGAAAACAACCGCGATAATGAATTCTTAAAAATTCTTGAATCATTTAGCGAAAACAATGCTAAAACAAATGCAAATGCACAAAAATTCATTATTAAGTTCAAAGAAAAAGATGTAGAAAATGAGCTACTAAACTATGAAAAATGGATACAGCAAAAGATAGAACAGTTATACAAATTATCTATTTAAACAAGTAAGATATGCGTTACATTTTGAAAACTTACTTGATACATATCGTACATTTGGGTAACGAAAGTTTTTGCTAACTAAAAATTATGCTTTATGAAACAACACATTAAACACCTATTGCTCCTGCCGCTATTAGCATTTTTTGCTATTGCGCTCCGAGCACAAACAAGTTGCGAGGCAATGTTTTACGCAACATCCAACCCAAATGGAGTCTTTACGTTTTACGACTCTTCATTCGCTGCTTCAGGTTATACCATTACTAACTGGGATTGGAGTTTTGGCAATGGGAATAGCAGTACCGCACAAAATCCAACTCAGTATTTTTCTTCACCAGGCACTTACAATGTATGCCTAACTAT
Organism: Chitinophagales bacterium; assembly: GCA_019638515.1. Lineage (NCBI taxonomy): Bacteria > Pseudomonadati > Bacteroidota > Chitinophagia > Chitinophagales > Chitinophagales bacterium. The sequence continues at coordinate 41,737 of JAHBTS010000006.1, forward strand.
TACTGCACAAAATACCAATGGTAGCACGTGTGTAGATTCTATGTGCCAATCTATTGTGTACACCTGCCCTTCTTACATAAACGGCAACTTTACAGTTACCACACAACAACTTACGGCAGCTTTTACACCTTCCTTTAGCAGTAATTATCCTCCACTTAGTTATGTTTGGCACTTTGGCGATGGCACTTCATCTACTACTGCAAATGCTACTCATACCTACACTTCAGCAGGCACTTACAATGTGTGTGTGGAAGTAAGCGACAGCTTTGGATGCAGTAAAACAGTTTGTAAACTAGTTACCGTTACGGGCGGAACCATAGCTTGCAACCTTGCTGCCAATTTTACATTTACACAACCAAATAAGCATACTATTGTTGTTACCTCAACTACCACCGGAGGCAACCCAACAGCCAATGCTAACATTTGGAAATTAGGAGGATTAGCTGTGGGTACATCTTCAGGCAATAATACTTCATATACTATTGCTATTCCAAATACTATATCCGATGGTACTTACCAACTCTGTTTAAAAGTAGAGCAACCCAATAGCAACTGTAAAGATTCTATCTGCAAATCGGTAACTATTTGCCGCGCCAATGGAGAGTTCACATACAGTATATTAGCAAACGATACCGTTCAATTTTCTACATCTAATACAGCTATAAGCAACTATATACACAAGTGGTATGCTAACGGCAATGTATTTGCCACTACTGCAAATCCCAAAATTAAATTCCCCAATAGTTACATAGGCACTACTATTTGCCATGTGGTAAGCAGCGCAAATTCTATTGCTTGCAAAGATTCATTTTGTACTGTTCTACAAGCCAACCCTTGCTATGCAAATGCAGGATTTCAATTTGCAACAGACTCTAATGGAGTAACCCATTTTTCTTCATCTGTATCTAACCAAGGTTGGGATCACCTTTGGACATTTGGAGCCGGCACAGGCAGCAATCTGCCCAACCCAAACGTAACACTTGCGCCCGGCACATACACTGTTTGCCATAGAGTAATAAGCACTGCAAATAATGCATGTAGAGATTCACTTTGCCAAACAGTAATTATTCAAAATACTACTCCTTGCAACCTCAACGTTGGTATTGCACAAGGGCTTACATTAAACGGGCAAACAGTTTTGGAGGCATCTACTCCAAACATACCGGGTAATTTTACTTACAGTTGGAATACCGGAGCAACTACTAAAACGATAAATGTTACAAATAACTATGGAACTTACTGTGTAACTGTTACTCAGGTTTCTACAGGCTGTACCGCTTCTTCTTGTCATGTTTATCAGCCTTCGGCACCGTTAGATACACTCTGTGGTGTAACCTTTAACGACTTAAATGGGAATGGCGTTTTAGATGCCAACGAATCGCCTATGAGCATGCTCATTACCATTAGTGGCAACGGTATGCAAAGAACACTTATCAGCGATTCACTTACCGGAAAATGGGAAACCTACCTGCCTGCCGGCACTTACCAAATTTGTGCACGTGTAAATAATTCGGGAACACCTAGCGGCTGGGTTGCTACTGTTCCTGTTAATCAAAATAATGGACTAACCGGAGGTATATCTTGCTACAGCATTACCTTAGCTCCTAACCAAAACCTATGTGGTGTAAATTTTGGATTCCAAAATACAAGAGTGAGTATTTGCGGTTACGTGTATGTTGATGCTAACTCCAACGGTACCAAAGACAGTGGCGAGCCGGGCATTCAAGGACAAGCAGTGAAAGTTGGCAACTATACAGCTTACACCAATAACAACGGTTACTATATTTTCAACTTAGCTGCCGGAACCCATACTGCCACATTTACACCTGCATCGCCATATACAGGCTATACTGCCACTCCTGCAAACTATACTGTTGTAGCTACTACCGTTGGGCAACAATACTGCGGCAACGATTTTGGCATCCAAGTTCCGCAAAGCCAATGCGATGTGGCCGTTACCCTAACACCTATTAGCACCGTAACTCCAGGTTTTACGGCTATTTACTCAGTTAAGGTTTTCAACCTAAACGGAGTTACAACAGGTGGCTTGCTTACTTTTAATTTTGAACCCGGTTTAACTTTCAAAAGTGCCAGCCCTGTACAAAGCAGCTATAACAACACAAGTGCTACCGTTACTTGGAATGTAAGCGCTTTAGCTCCGGGTACACATCAATCGTTTACAGCTCGCTTGAATGTACCAACATCACTACAACTAGGCACACCAATTTTTAGTTTTGCAGAATTTACCACCAATGGTTCTTGCACCGAAAACAATTTGGTAAACAATATTGATACCACACACCAAACTGTAGTTGGCTCTTACGATCCTAACGATAAACATGTATCGCCAGAAGGAAACATTGCCAACGTTGGTCAGGATTTAGTTTACACCATTCGTTTCCAAAACACGGGTACCGCACCTGCCATAAATGTGGTAATTTTAGATACACTCAGCGCTTCACTCAATTGGAGCTCATTAGAACTAAAAGACGCAAGCCATAGCTGTAACATTACACAAGAAGGTGGCTTAGTAAGTTTCAACTTCAGCAATATTATGTTGCCGGATAGTTTCCACAATGAACCTGAAAGCCACGGTTTTGTAAGCTACAAAATAAAAGCTCAAAACAATTTGGCAGCAGGCACGCAAATTACTAACCGTGCAGCTATTTATTTCGATTACAACGAAGCTGTACTTACCAATACTACATTAAACACTATTGATGTAACATTGAATGTAAGCGATCCTAGTACACAACATGTTACTATTTCGGTTGCGCCTAATCCGTTTAAAACATTCACCAATATTTTAGTGAATGGCGCAAATGAGAATGAGCCAATTGAAATTGAAGTATGCGACCTTGCCGGACGCAATGTATTGAAACAAGTTTCCTCAACAAACCTAATTCAATTGCAAGCAGGCAACTTGGCGCATGGTGTATATGTTTACGAAGTAAAACAGAACAACCAAACCATCGGCAAAGGAAAGATGATTGCCGAATAAATTTTTAAGGGATAAACGTTTGCCGCATCGGAGTTTCCATATACTTCGGTGCGGCTTTTTTTTGTACTATACAATAACTTTAAAAACCAAGCCCTAAACGCACGCCCGGAAAAAAGAATGTTTCCCTTCTTCGTTCTTGAATATATACTTGCCCTTGAGTTTCATAATAACTTCTTTCAAACGCTATATTCTTAACATTTAAGTTAAACAATACGGTGATATTGAAATACTTCTTTATGTGTACTCTTCCTCCAAAACCAACGCTGCCCATGGGGCCACCTTTTATACTGCCACTACTATTCCCCATTGGCAAATAGTGATTATTGCGGGCAAATGCGTAACCGGCTTCCACCGCATAATATGGCGTAAAACGTTTCTTTAATATTTCACCACCAAAGTATAAGTATGCCGGAAAAAACACTCCGGAGTAATCACCAAAATCGCCTCTAAAAATTGTTTGTGGTGCTCCAACCACACCATCTACACCTAATCCAATTCCTATTTGTGCGTAGCGATTTATTTTGTATCCATTTACTACACGCACGCCAAACTCTAAGAAATCGGCAATAAAATTCACTTGCATTAAGTAGCCGCGTTTACGCTCCCAAGGTTTCCTAACTCTTACTACCATAGTGTCGTTCACTACAGGATTTACACTGCTATTTGTATTACTTACGCTAGTGGAACTGCTAGAAGAAGTTGGCGATGTCAATACTATTTTTTCTTCCTTGGTTAGCTTTTGAATATCAGAAATTTGCACGCCAAACACATTGCCGCCAATGGTTTTTATCTTTATGCTTTCACCCGGCACTTGCTCAATAATAATACCTCTGTAGATATTCCCATTTTTAAGGTACACTACATCTTCTAAATTGTCTTGCGCGAGTAAAGTATTGGCACTTAAACATATTGCAACACAAAAACCCAAAGCACATTTCAAATAATTCATACAAGTAAATTTTATTAAGAAAAAAGACTATCGAACTAAAGTAACATTGCCACTTTCATTAATTTCTTCGCCATCTTTAGTAATGGCTCGCAATGTCCAAACATAGGTTGAAAGAGGTTGTGGCTCACCTTTAAACTGCCCATCCCAGCCCGCTTCTACACGGTTGGTTTCAAACACCAATTGCCCCCAGCGGTTGAATACTCTAAACCATTTTAACTCTTTAATATTTAATGAGCGCACAATTCTAAACACATCATTTACACCATCACCATTAGGCGAAAAACCCGTTGGCAAAAGCAATTGCGTGAATGGCACTACCGTAACAAACATAGAATCTACCGCCACACAACCTGCACGATTAAGCGCATACAGATAATACCATTGCGATTTTTCGGGATATGCTAAAGTACTTACATTAAATGGCGATACCACATTATCTCCCGGAAACCAATAGTACTCCGAACCTGTGGTTGTACCATTTAAAAACACCGGTAAATCGCGATAAATTGAAGTATCATTTCCGGCCTCCACTTCAGGCAAATCAAGAACAGAAATAGTAACTGTATCGGTTTTGGTATAGCAATAATTGGTAATCCGCAATACATAATCGGTGGTTACGGGCGGAGTAAACTTCGGGTTAAAAATTGTAGGGTTAGAAACATAATTAGCAGGCATCCATAAATAGGCTGAAGAACCTTGATCTACCACCGTTACAGTGCCTTCCTGCCCTACACAAATCGGCTTTTCATCTTCAAGAATCAAATTCAAATTGGGGTCTAAAAAATATACGTTTACAGAATCTATATTAGAGCAACCATTTAAATCTGTACCTGTTACATAATAAGTAGTGTTGGCAAGCGGGCGCGAAACCGGATTAAAAACCGTAGCATCAGAAAGTCCCGTAGCTGGCGACCACACATACGTAACACCTCCGGTTGCTACCAACATTACACTATCGCGAAAACTCCCTGCACTCAAGCAAACAGAAGTATCGCTTCCGGCTTCGATGGTAGGCAACGGATAAATTTCCAACCTTATTGAATCTTTGTTTATACAGCCATTTGCATCGGTAACTTGTACCGTATATGTAATACTAGTATCGCCCGCAGTTAATACAGGATTAGGCAAAGAAGCATTATCTAATCCCGAAGAAGGAAACCATACATACGTTGTGCCTCCATTTGCTAATAACTGCGCTGTTTTCCCCGGACACAAATTCACTAATTTAGGAGTAGCATTTACAATGGGCAATGGATTTACTGCCACTGTTTTCACCAATGTATCTACGCATCCCTTATCCGATACCAATGCAAGACGTATGGTTTTTGAGCCTGTAGTAGGAAATGCAAACACAGGTGAATGAGCCGTGGACGTGCCTATATTATCGAAACTCCAATCGTAAGTAACAATACTTCCTCCGGAAATAGAAGAAGCATCTGTGAAAACCGTAGGTTGATTGATACAAACTGCCGATGCCGAAAAGTCCGCATCGGGCTTAGGAAATATGGTTGCTTTTTTGGTGGAAGCCCCTTTGCACCCTCTGGCATTCTCTACGGTTAATGTAATATCAAAGGAGCCTGCAGCAGCATAAGTTTTTACAGGATTTGCCTGATTGCTCGAAGTGCCATCACCAAAATCCCAGTTCCATGCCGTTACATTTCCCGAGGTGGTAATGGTGGCATCTTGCAATACTGTTGGAAAACCTTGGCATGTATCGGCCACATTAAAACCAAAATTAAAATCGGGAATAAACACAGGATATACCTTTACGAAAGCACGTGTAGTATCGTAGCAGCCATCGCCATTTATTTCTTTACGAACAATAAGCGTAACTAAATAAGTGCCGGTATCGGCATAAGTATAAGTTGGGTTTAACGCTGTAGAAGTATCGGTAGTACTACCCTGCACTCCAAAATCCCACATTACCGTAACAGGCGTAGAAGTGGGCGGGGGATTATATACAATGGGGCTAAATGGAATTGAATTTCCGGTACATTCAACTTTGTAAATTCCAATACCCGTTGCCGGATCAAAAGAAGTAGCAGGCAATTCGGCAATAGGGATATTGCACTGCACCACATTAAATTGAAAATCGCGCGTTACAGAACTAAGGAGCACACCATTTTTATATTCATCAACTTTTACGCCCACCACAAACTGCCCCTGCTGATTAGGCGTTACCGTTAGGTAACCAGTTACCGAATCTATTCGCATTACTCCGGTATTGGGCGGATTATTCATTGGATTTTTTTCTTCATATACACCTGTATAAATTACCGATGAATAAGGGTATGGAGTAGTTTGGCAACCAGTCTGCTGTGTTGCAGGACTTGGATCGGGGCAAGCAGATGTAGCTCCATCAAAAGGCGCTGCCAAGCTATATCGCAGCACATTACCATCTGGGTCGGTTGCAGAATGGTCAAATACTAAAGGCGCATTATTACAAATAAATATTGGAGGAAAATTTTTGAACCGAGGCGAACTATTGGTGCTATTGGCAACCACATCGCTACCCGGAATTTGAGCCACATAAGTAGCTCCTTGATCTTGCAAAATATTATTTACCGAAGAATTGCGGCAACAGCGCTGGTAAATGAGTGTATAACCTCCCGCTACCGGAGGCAAATTTACTGAACCCGTATAAACAGCCTGCTCCACACAAACATCGGTGGCCACCAAACATGGATTTGTAATAGTAGAAGAAAGCGTTTGCGAACCCGGAAACGGCAAACCCAACTGCTGCAATAAAGTGCCGTTTGCAGTATAAATAGAAATATACTCCACCTGCCCAAACCCTGCACAATTCAAGCAATTGCAATCGCGATATAATTTTAATGTGATATTATAGCTCCCATTCCCCAAGTTATCGTAATATAACTCGCCTCCAACCAAATGCGAAGCACGAACGCCAACCCACCCAAACGCCAATAGTATTAGAAAAGATAATTGCTTAACCACTAAACAAAAGTAAATGATTTGCCTAACTCAAATGCTAAAACTTAAAAATTCGTTGGCATCAATTTAAAAAAAGAATAGCACCCCTATTGCCGCAACACCACACATAGTACTTCACTTTACAATATCTTTTTCTTGAAATATACTGCTTGCTAAGTAGCACTCATTTTCAATAAATATTCCATTGAGCCAGGTTCAATTTGGGAGGCACTCAAGTTACCCACAAATTTATTAACAATTTTTCAAGGAAAATTTGACACATATACTCAATAAATATCCGAGCGATTCGTTATTTTCGCAGAGCTAATAAAAATAGCGAATTTTCGCTAAAAAGAAATCTTCGCTAAATAAAAAGCAAGTAAAAATAACATCCATATTCTTCTTAACAATTCAAATAAAAAACCATGAAACAAACTGAATTCAAATTTTGGGGGCTTGTGGCAGCCTTAGCCATCTTGTCAGTATCTACTTTTTCACAAGAAGCTGTAAACATTTCTATACACCAAAAGAGGAATAGCAGTTCGGCACAAGAAGTAGCAGCTAAAGCCAGCAGCGATGCCAATGTTTTAATTGTATCGGGCAAAATTCTAAATGCCAACACCATGCAGCCAATTGGCAAGGCCAAAATTAACTTAGATAAGTTTGGAGATGAATTGATGCAGGCTTCTATAGATCGCAACGGCAACTATGCATTAGCATTAAAGAAAAGTGAATTGGGAGAACCTATCCGCATCACATTTAAAATTCCCGGGTACAAAAAATTTGTTGCCAAAAACATAGATAAAAATCAATCTTTCGTAGATATCAATATACTATTAGAGCCAGAAACCTCTACCATAAAAAGTACCGGCAATGTAGTATATAAACTCAGCAGCGACCCATTTAATCCAATGGTATTTCGCTTCGAGCAATAAATAAATTTTTGTTTTGGTTTTATGTGAATTTAAAAGCCGTTCAAACAAAATTGAGCGGCTTTTTTTTATTGCAGAAACATAATAGACCAATTATTCGTATATGCAGAAAAACCATTCCAAAACAAAACATGCAGCCGAAAAAAACGGCAGCGCCAGCCGCCTTGCACATGCCACACTTACACGTTGCCCAACAGGCAGAATCATTGCTTTTGCAGTGTAGTAATGTGCGCAAAAATAATGCACAAAAATGGGCCGAAATTCTAACCGAAATAGACCTTCTGCTACCGGAAATAACCAATAGAAGCCTTCAAACAAAAATACTTTTTGAAAAGGCACATTACTGCTACATGGCAAAAGGTAATTTTCAACAATCTATAGACCTCTGCAACCAAGCCAAAACACATTTTGCCGAAACTGACACCGAGTTTGAAACCACCTACCAAGCACTCATGGGTACCAACTTCCACCTCATGGGCCATTACGAAAAAGCGCAACCACATTACCTTTTAGGCATAGAACTCTTAGAACAAAAAGGAGAAAAAAATACCGAAGACTTCGATAGCCTTGCAAAATTATACTACAACACAGGCCTACTGCACACCAACCTCATCAACAAAGAAAGCAGCATAAACTACGTTGAAAAAGCACTTGAAATTTACACGCAACTACAAAGCAAATCAGGCTTAGCACGCTGCTATAATGCGCTAGGACACCACCATCCAAACTCCCAACAAAACGAATCGGTTTCCATAGAATACTATTTAAAGGCAGCACAGTATTTTGAAGAAGATAAAGACCTAATTGGCTTAGCAACCGCCTACAATAATATTGGCTATAAATACGGCATGCTCAAGCAAATAAACAATGCACTGCAATACTTAGAACGCAGCCTTGCCATTCGCAAACAATTAGGAAACAAAAAAGGAATGGCAGCCAGCTTTTTCTATATGGGAAGTGTGCTAGACAGCAACCAAATGTTTGACGAAGCAATCACACACTACCAACATGCCGAAACACTTCTAAAAGAAATAAACAGCAAGCACGAACTACATTCTTTATACGACCAACTTTCTAAAAGCTATGCACACAAAAAAAACTACAAAGAAGCACTCCGCTACCACCGCTTATTTGTTCAACTAAAAGACGAGATATTCAGTTTCGATTACAAAACATCGCTCAACATAGAAGCCTCTAAACTACTTATTGAACAACAAGAAAAAGAAGCGGCATTTGAACTCCAAAAACAACACGAACTATCAGACTATATCCATAAACTCGAAACAGCACAAAACGAGCTAATGCAAATGGTATATATAGCTTCGCACGACCTACGCGAACCCATACGCATGATAACCAGCTACAGCCTGCTACTTTTAAAAGAACACACCACAAGCCATGCACAATCTACAGCCACAGCTCAACAAATCTGCAACACCACTATGCAACTGTGGACAACACTCAAAAATCTTCAACAATCTGTTCAACAAAAAGTAATAAAAAAATAATACCACCTACCTATACGAAACCTTTTTAAACACCACTCGTATGTGCAATAAGAAGTAAAATGTTTTGTGAAGAATTTATGAACTAAAAAACTCTGATATGGTTAAACATTCTACACTTGCGGTTACCAACCATGCAGATAGCGCACAAGGAGGTTGGCATAATATTGAACACCTGCTCAACCAAATTAGAGTAATGAACCAGCAGCGCAACCCTGCTGTAAAAGAACTCATAGAACAAGTAAACGAATGGGCAGAAAACAACAACCACCAAGTTTACAAAACCGAAGCCATACATGAAAAAGCCATCTTCCTCTTTTGGATAAACGGCACCAACGAAGAAGCCTTTAACCTTGCCCAGCAAGCACTCAGCACTGTAAATGCCGAAGAGCAACCACTGCTTGCGGCACGCATCAACAAAACAATGGGTATGATTTTCTACTACAAAGGAATCTACCTAAAATCTCAAGAATACTACCTTAATGCGCTGCGCCTTATGGAAGCGTTTCCTAAAAAAAACGATTACATAATAGAAGAACTTGCACGCACCTACTACGGCTTAGCCATATTACACGACCTATCGCAATTCGATGAACTAAAAAAAATGTACCTGGGCAAAGCATTGGAATATGCCTTGCAAAGTGGCGACAAAGGCACCATTTCTCGATGCTACAACGCATTTGCAGTTTACTACGCCAAACGGAAAGAATTTGAAATTGCACTCAACTATTACCAAAAATCGCTCGACCTCGCGTTAGAGATTGGCGAAAAAAACATGCTGGCAGTTTGCTACAACAACTTAGGCAGCACACACGTAGAACTCAAAGAATTTGAGAAAGGATTACAGTATTTAAACCAAGCACTCCAGTTAAAAAAAGATACCGGAAAGCCCAATGCCATTGGCTTCACACATATCCATATTGGCAAAGCATACTTCGATTGGGGAAAATATCGCGAAGCATTAGAAAACTTCCTAGAAGCTGAAAAACTAATTTTGTCGGCAGGCACCAAACACGAAATACATACTTGCTACGATTACATTTCTAAAATATTTTCTGCACTCAACGATTTTGAATCGGCATACGAATACCTCAAAAAATTTATAGAAATATCGAAGGAAAATCAAAACTTCGATAAAGCAGCAGCCATCTTAGATGCGCAAACAAAATTTGAACTAGATAAAAAAGAAAAAGAAGCCGAACTACTGCGCCAAAAAAATGCAGAAATAGAACGTTACGCCTATCGGCTCGAAAGCAGCAACCGCGAACTAAAACAATTTGCACACATTGCATCGCACGATTTAAAAGAACCACTGCGCATGGTGGGCAGCTATGTTTCGCTCTTAGAGAAAAAACTAAAAGGCAGACTCTCTGAAGACGAAGCCATTTACATGGATTTTGTGCTAGACGGAACCAAACGCATGTACTCGCTTATCAACGATATTTTAGAGATTTCAAAAATAAATGTAGAGTCGCATTTTAGAGAAGTAAACTTAAACCTGGTGGTGTACGAAGTTATTCAAAACCTTGCACCCGAAACCCGCAGCAAAGCAGATATCTTAGTACAATCTTCACTTCCTGTAATAGAAGCCGATCGCACGCAAATGCTGCAACTTTTCCAAAACCTTATTTCCAATGCCATAAAATACAATAAGAGTGAAAAAGCACGAGTTGAAATTACCTGTAAAAATCACCGCGGAGCACATGAAATTTCCATAGAAGATAATGGCATTGGCATACCTGCCGAGTACCGCGAAAAAGTATTTGTAATCTTCCAGCGATTACACTCCCGCAATGAGTTCTCTGGCACGGGAATAGGCCTAGCCATCTGCAAAAAAATAATAGACAATATGAATGGAAAAATTTGGGTAGAAAAGAGCGCACTAGGCGGTTCTGCATTCAAATTTATTGTGCCTCATAAAATAGAATAAACTCCGGCTGTTATTCTATTTCTATACAATTCAAACTGCTGCGTTAGCAATTCTATTAGCTAAATATTGTTCTATTTAGCTGTAATAAAGAATTTCACTACAACTTACTTTTTATCAAAAATGCGTGTAATAAAATTTGGTGGTTCCTCGGTGGGCACGCCACAAAAAATAAAAGATGTTATTGCCATTACAGCAAGCATTGCAGCCAAAGAAAAAACAGCAGTAGTAGTATCTGCATTCAGCGGTGTTACCGATAACTTAATTGCTATGGCACAGCAAGCCTTGCAAGGCGAAGAGTACTACAAAGCAATCTACAAGCAATTAGAAAAACGCCACTGCGAAGCCGTAAAAGCCTTGGTGCCTGTAAAGCAACAGCCGCAAGTACAAGGCAATGTAATTCAACAATTAAATGCACTTTACGACCTTTGCAAAGGCATATCGCTCATTAAAGAATTATCGCCTAAAACACTAGATACTGTAATTAGTTTTGGCGAACGCCTCTCTGCCTACATTGTTTGCGAAGCAGCTAAAGTAACGCTTAAAAATTGCAGCTTCTTAGATGCCCGGGAAGTAATAAAAACCGACTCTACTTTCGGCTATGCAAAAGTAAATTTTGAGCAAACCAACCAACTCATAAAAAACTACTTTAAGCAAACCACAGGCACCATATTTATTACCGGATTCATTGGCTCCAATGCTGCCGGAGAAACTACCACTTTAGGTAGAAGCGGCTCCGATTACACTGCCTCCATTTTTGGCGCAGCACTAAAAGCCACTGCAATAGAAATTTGGACCGATGTAGATGGCATTATGACAACCGATCCGCGCATAGTAAAGCAAGCCTTTCCCGTGCCAAGCATTACTTACGAAGAAGCAATGGAACTTTCGCACTTTGGAGCAAAGGTTATTTTTCCTGCCACCATGCGCCCTGCCATGAGCGCCAATATTCCAATTTGGGTAAAAAACACTTTCAACCCTTCTTTTTCTGGCACGCTTATTTCAAACAAAAATTTAGATAGTACACTTGTAGTTAAAGGAATTTCATCATTAAACAACATTGCACTTCTTAATGTTGAAGGCAGCGGAATGCTTGGTGTAGCAGGTGTTTCTGGCCGACTATTCACCGCGCTTGCACAAGGCAAAATAAATATCATTCTAATCTCACAAGCATCGAGCGAACACTCCATTTGCTTAGCCGTACACGAAGGCGATATCGCCAATGCCAAACAAATTATTGAAGAAGAATTTCACTACGAAATAAAGAGTGGACTTATAGATGCTGTAGCCGTAAAAACAGATTTAAACATTGTGGCTATTGTGGGCGAAAACATGAAACACCTTCCCGGAACTGCTTCTAAAATGTTTGCAGCATTAGGAAAAAACGGTGTAAATATTATTGCCATTGCACAAGGCTCTTCCGAAAAAAATATTTCGGCAGTAATAGAAGCCAAAGACCGAACCAAAGCACTCAGTACGCTACACGAATCGTTTTTCCTTTCCGATAAAAAAGTACTGAATGTATTTGTGATGGGCGTAGGATTAGTAGGCGGAAAACTCTTAGATATTATTGAAAAACAGCGCAAAAATTTATTGCAAAAACAATTGATAGATGTACGCATAATGGGCATTGCCAACAGTCGCCACATGCTGCTTCAAAACGATGAAATAAAGAATTGGAAAAACACCATGCTCACTGCACAAGATACAAGTAATGTGCAGGCATTTTGGGAGCGCGTAAAACAACTTAATTTACCCAACAGCGTAATTGTAGATGCCACTGCCAGCGATGTACCGGTTGCTATTTACGAAAATGCTCTAGCTTCCAACATAGCCATTGTTACGCCCAATAAACGTGCATGTTCAGGCAAGTTCAGTTACTACCAAAAATTAAAATCGCTCAGCCTTAAACACAACACACACTTTCTTTACGAAACAAATGTGGGAGCCGGATTACCGGTAATCAATACGCTAAATGACTTACTCCTTAGTGGCGATGAAATCATAAAAATTGAAGCCGTAGTTTCCGGTACGCTCAACTATCTTTTCTACCATTTTAGCGAAGGCATGAGCTTTGCAGAACTACTACTAAAAGCAAAAGAGTTAGGCTACACAGAACCCGATCCACGCGATGATTTGAGTGGAACAGATGTGGCAAGAAAAATTTTAATTCTTGCGCGCGAGTGCGGCAGCACATTAGAACTAAAAGATATTGCCATAGAAAACTTAGTACCTGCTAAAAGCAAAAAAGCAACATCGGTTGAAGCCTTCTTTACCACACTTAAAACAGAAGAAAAATTATTTACCAATAAACTACTGAAAGCAAAAAAGAATGGCAATAAACTAAAGTATATTGCCACTTATGAAAACGGAGAAGCCAAAACAGCACTTGTAGAAGTAGATGAAAAACATCCTTTCTATGCACTTGCAGGCACCGAAAACTGCTTTAGCTTCACCACCACACGCTATCGCCAATATCCATTAGTTGTAAAAGGTCCCGGAGCCGGAGCCGATGTAACTGCAGCCGGTGTGTTTGCCGATATAATTAAAACTATAAACAAATAGCATACAAGTACAGCCCTAGCATTTGTAATCCAAGAAACCTATTGGATGCTTACATCAAAATTCACAGTTTTGTTGCATGTTTCATCGTGCAACTTTTTTATCTGCAACTGTAAATACACTACTGCTTTTTTTACTAAGCACACATGCATTTGCACAAACCAATCCATACCGCACTTCAGGCAACACTTTATATTGGAAAAACAAAATGCCTCATCCCGGTTATTGGCAGCAAGATGTGCATTACAAAATCCAAGCAGATATTGATGAATCAACCGATATTATTACCGGAAAACAAAGCCTTACTTATTACAATAATTCACCCGATACACTGCATGAATTATTCTTCCATTTATATCAAAATGCCTTTCAACCCGGAAGCTATTTACACGACTTGCAAATGGCCAATGGCGTAAAACCAAGCTATGGAAAATACGAAGCGGCAAGACAAGGAACCACCATTGAAAAAATACAAATTTACAACCACGCATCTGCCCAATCGCAAACACCAGAGATTGAAATTGACAACACTATTTTGAAAGTAAAACTTCTTCAGCCACTGTTGCCAAACGATTCTTCCGCTATCCATTTTCAATTCCGCACCTTTTACGATAACGGCAGCACACGCAGAAGAATGAAAAAATACAATGCATGGAATTTCAAACATTTTAATGGCTGCCAATGGTATCCTAAAGTCTGCGTTTATGATGCTCACAGCGGCTGGAATACAGACCAGCATTTAAACCGTGAATTTTACGGCAACTTCGGCACATTTGAAGTAGAGCTCACCTTTGCATCCAACTACATTGTAGAAGCCACTGGAGTATTGCTAAACGAAGCAGAGGTGCTTCCCGATACTCTAAAGCAACAATTGCACATCCGAAACTTTGCTCAAAAAAAGTGGAACGAAAAACCCGGCATTCCTATTCCTTACAAAAGGGGAATAACAAAAACATGGAAATATCGTGCCATCAACGTACACGATTTTGCATTTACAGCAGACCCCACCTACCGCATTGCCGATACCACCATTACACTCAACAACGGAAACCAAGTAAAATGCGTAGCCATTGCCCAAGAACCACATTGCAGCGGTTGGCAAAATGCACATGAGTATTGCGCGAAAATTATTGGCACATTCAGTCGCGATTTTGGCAACTACGAGTATCCTAAAATGGTAGTGGCAGATGCTGCCGATGGCATGGAATATCCTATGCTAACATTAGATGGCGGTAAAGACCCTGAATATCGCGGCCTATTGGTGCACGAAGTTGGGCACAACTGGTTTTATGGCATGCTCGGCAACAACGAAACCTATCGCGCCATGATGGATGAAGGCTTCACACAGTTTATTACCGCTTGGGGCTTAGAACATATAGACCAAACCGATACCATAGTGTACGAATGGAACAAAATAAAAAACCGCTACCTACGCCACTTTGTTGAACCACAAAACATTCGCGACTCGCGTGTTTATCTTGGCTATGTAATGGATGCAGCCCGCTGCAGCGATGAACCTCTAAATACTCACAGCGACCATTTCAACGGAGCACTTGGGCAAGGAGGCGGCTACCGCCACGTGTATATGAAAACGGCTACCATGCTCTATAATTTACAATACGTTTTAGGCGACTCGCTTTTTTTAGCAGCTATGCAACACTATGTAAATACATGGAAAATTGCCCACCCTTATCCCGAAGATTTTCGCAACTCTATTATTCGATTTACCAAGCAAGATTTAAACTGGTTTTTCGATGATTGGATGGAATCTACCAAAAGCATAGATTACAAAATAAAGTCTGTAAAAAAAGGCAGCATATCTGAAGAATACAACATCACTTTTGAGCGCAAAGGCAGCATGCAAATGCCTATTGATTTCCGTGTTATTGCAAAGAATGGAAAAACATACGACTATCACATTCCTAATACTTGGTTCACCAAAAGTACTGCTGCCACAACAATACTTTTACCTCGTTGGGTTGGTTGGGATAAACTACGGCCAACTTATACAGCTACGGTTGCTATTCCTTCCGGAATAAAAAATATTGTAATAGACCCAACCGAGCGTCTTGCCGATATTAACATGCTCAACAATAGGTTAAAAGGCAATACCGAGGTGCGATTCGATTCGCGCATTTTTCCGCCTCTGAGCCGTACAAAATACCGTGTATGGTTGCGCCCCGATGTGTGGTGGAATGCCTTTGATGGCTTTAAAATTGGTTTACACCTGCATGGCAACTACATGAACATAAAACATAGGTTTGCACTTACCGTTTGGGCAAATACGCACTTAGCACAAGGCGGTAAACCATACTTCCCACAAGAAGAAAAAGGTAAAGCAGGTTGGTTCTCTTACCGTTTCGACTACCAAACTACTATTGATAAATTATGGAAAAACGCGTCTGTTTATTTCAGTTCTCGTTGGTTAGACGGATATGAAATGTACCGCACCGGTTTACAGAAAAACTTACCGAAAAATTTTTCGATAGACATAAATTTAAAAGCATTTACACGCAACAGAATTGCATGGCGCAACTACTTGCTTTATCGCAACGAGTGGAGTACTATTTGGGATAACCACCACGGCTTTAATGCCAGTATAAACATTACTGCAAACTTTAATTATGCCAAACAAAAAAGTGGAGGAAATGTGCGTGCCACACTTAGAAGCGCTACACTTTTTAATAGCTCCAACTATCACTATTTAGAAATTGAACACACCAATACAACCTCTTTTTGGCGCTTAGATTTCCACAACCGTATTTATGGAAGAATAGGCACAGGAAATAACCTACCCAACGAAAGCGCACTCTACTTTGCTGGTGCAAACGCAGAAGAAATGATGGAAAACAAATATGTGCGTGCACAAGGCTTTTTCCCTCCGCAATGGACAGGCAGTTATGGTTCTTCTACCAATCATTTTCACTATGGCGGTGGTTTAAATTTGCGCGGCTACAGCGGCTACTTAGTAGTTGAAAAAGACAATGCAGGCAATACTGCTTTTGCCTATCGCGGCAATAGTGGTTGGGCTGTAAACACAGAACTTGATTTTGCGCGTATCGTTCAATTCAAAAAAAATAAACTGCGCGAATGGATAGGTTTAAACACTTATCTTTTTGCAGATGCAGGTATGATACACTACACCAATTCTATTGGCAAAAACCAATTCTCTCAACTGCGTGCCGATGCCGGAGTGGGCGCGGCATTTACCATAAAAAAATGGAGTGTACTGCAAGGCATTCAACCGCTTACTATCCGCTTCGATGTTCCGTTTTATGTAAGCCATGCGCCTGCTACGGAAAAAAACGTACAATGGCGTTTTGTGGTGGGCATCAACAGAGCTTTTTAATAAAAATGCCTTGCACGTTGAGCGTACAAGGCATTTACAATAGGTACAATAATTTATACTACCTCTACTTTTACTTGTAGCACTTCTTCATTCATTTCTATTTCATCGGCTACATCTAAAGTTTCTACAAGTGCAATATCTCTTGCCAATATTTCATTGCTGATGTATTCACGGAAGTTGTTCAATGCTTCTTCAAAAGTTGCATTCTTTACTACTGAAACTTTAATGCGGTCGAGCACTTGAAAGTCTTTATCTTTTCGTAAGTTTTGAACCTTATTGATAAACTCGCGGGCATTCCCCTCTTTGCGTAAAGCATCGGTGATGGTAACGTCTAAAGCTACCGTTAAACCTGCATCGCTGGCTACCAACCAACCCGGAATATCTTCGGTTTGAATTTCTACTTCGTGCAATTGCAATACAAATTCTTCTCCTTCCAATTGTAGTTTATACTGCTGCTCGCGCTCTATTTTAAGAATATCTTCTTGCTCAAATTGAGCTACTGCATTTTGCACAGCTTTTATTTTTTGCCCTGCTCGCTTTCCTAATTCTTTAAAGTTGGGCTTTATTTTCTTTTTCACCACACCGGAAGCATCGCTAATGTATTCAATTGCTTTTACGTTTACTTCGCTTAAAATGTAGTTTTCAACTTTCTCAAAATGTAGTTGCTGCGCCTCGCTCAATACAGGAATAAGTATTTTGCTAAGTGGCTGACGCACTTTAATTTTTTCTTTCTTACGCAACGAAAGAATAAGCGAACAGGATTTTTGAGCCAACTCCATTCGCTGCTCTAAATCTTGGTTTATGAAGTCTTCGTTTGCAGGTTCCAACAGTTCTAAATGTATGCTTCCGCTGCCATTTAAGTTTTGAAACAACCACTCACTTACAAATGGCGAAATTGGCGACATGAGTTTGGCTACCGTAACTAAGCAATGGTAAAGTACATCGTAGGCAGCTTGCTTATCGCTGCTCATTTCACCTTTCCAAAAGCGTCTTCTATTAAGGCGTACATACCAGTTGCTTAAATCTTCATCCACAAATTTTTCTATTGCGCGTGCTGCTTTTGTGGGTTCAAAATCTTCGTAATATGCTGTAGTTTCTTTTACTAAAGTTTGTAGGCGCGAAAGAATCCATTTATCTAGCTCCACAAAGTTTGGATTGTTTTCCAATTTACTATTAGGCTTTTGCGGCTTATCTATATTGGCATAGAGCGCAAAAAATGCGTAAGTGTTATATAAGGTTCCAAACAGTGAGCGCTGTACTTCCTGCAAGCCTGCAATATCAAACTTCATATTATCCCACGGATCGCTATTGCGCATCATGTACCAGCGAGTGGCATCGGCACTGTATTTTTCCAAGGTCTCAAACGGATCTATTACATTGCCCAAACGTTTACTCATTTTGTTGCCGTTTTTATCTAGCAGCAAACCATTAGACACCACGTTCTTGTAAGCAGGATATTTTCCATCGGTGATAGCGCAAGCTAATACATGTAGCGTAAAGAACCAGCCGCGAGTTTGATCTACGCCTTCGGCAATAAAATCGGCAGGGAAAAAACTACCCGCTTCAAACACGCCTTGCGAATTAAAGGAACCAACTTTTTCCTCGTTCTCAAATGGCCAATGCCATTGTGCAAATGGCATAGCACCGCTATCGAACCACACATCTATCAAATCCGGTACGCGCTTCATTGGCTTGCCCAAAGCTGAAACAAGGGTAATTTCATCTACCACAGGTTTGTGTAAATCTGTTACTTCTATTGGCCTTGATACGCCTGCTGCTACGGCTTTTGCTATTTCATTTTTCAATTCTTCAATGGAGCCTATGCACTTGGTTTCTGAACCATCTTCTGCAACCCAAATTGGCAGCGGAGTTCCCCAATAACGAGAGCGCGACAAATTCCAATCTACCAAATTTTCTAACCATTGCCCAAAGCGGCCTTCGCCTGTATGAGCCGGTTTCCAATTAATGGTTTTATTGAGGGCTATTAGCTTATCTTTTATTGCGGTGGTGCGTATAAACCAACTATCTAAAGGATAGTAAACAATAGGCTTATCGGTACGCCAGCAATGCGGATAATTGTGCTCGTATTTTTCAGTTTTAAAGAGTTTGTTTTCCAGTTTCAACTTCAATACAATTAAATCATCTGCACTCATAAAACTCTTTAAATCGGCAATAATGCCGTGCGCCTTCAGCACTTGCTTTTGGTGTTCAAACTCCTGTTGTTTTTCGGCATCGGTGTAGTATGCTTCTTTTACATAACGCATTTGAATTGGGAAAACAGCATCGTTTACTTCTTCGGTAAATTTTCCTTGCCTATCTACCAATGTAAGCGATCCTATTCCATTCTGCTTGGCTACCTTAAAATCATCGGCACCAAACGAAGGTGCAATATGAACTATTCCCGTACCATCTGTGGTAGTTACAAAATCGCCCAACACAACCCGAAAGGCATCGCCATCTTTTGGCTGAGTATATGGCAACAATTGCTCGTAATGTGTACCTTCTAGTGCTGCTCCTTTTACAGATAAGAGTACCTCGTAAGGAATTTTTTTATCGCCACTTTTATATTCTTCAAATTTTAAGATGGCATTCTCTGCCGGAAAATATTTACCGAATAAGTCCTTGGCAAGAATTACATGTATCAATTGATGCGTGAAAGCGTTGTACGTTTTCACCAATACGTATTCTATGTCTTTTCCCACTGCCAATGCCGTATTTGAAGGCAATGTCCACGGAGTGGTGGTCCATGCCAAGAAAAACACATCGCCCTCTACTCCAAACTTAGGCTCCTTTACTTTAAACTGAGCAACGGCACTCACATCTTTTACATTCCGATAGCATCCCGGTTGGTTTAATTCATGCGAACTTAATCCGGTACCCGCAGCCGGAGAGTATGGCTGAATGGTGTAACCTTCATAGAGCAATCCTTTGTCGTATAGCTTTTTGAGTAGCGCCCACAAACTTTCTATATAGTTATTTTCGTACGTAATGTATGGATGCTTCAAATCTACCCAATAGCCCATTTTTTCGGTGAGATCGTTCCATACATCGGTAAAGCGCATTACATCTTCTCTGCAAAGTTGATTGTAAGCTGCAACTGTAATCTTTGTGCCAATATCGGCTTTAGTTATTCCTAACTGCTTTTCTACATTTAGCTCTACCGGCAAACCATGCGTGTCCCATCCGGCTTTTCGCTCTACGCGGTAGCCTTGCAATGTTTTGAATCGGCAGAATAAATCTTTTATGGTGCGGCTCATTACGTGGTGAATGCCCGGCTTACCATTTGCCGATGGCGGTCCTTCATAAAACACGAAACGCCTATCTTCAGAACGCTCGCTAATACTGCGTTCAAATACTTTATTTTCTTTCCACCATTGTAAAATTTCCTTTTCAATAGCAGGCATATTTAACTGTTCAAATTCCGGGTAAAGAGCGTCTAATGAATTTTTCCTTTTCATATTTTATATGCAATTGAAATACTTGTAAAAAACAGGCTCGCGAAACTACAAAAAAAAGGAGCTAAACATTACGCTTAGCTCCTTTTAAGAAATTAAGGTATTAAGTATTACTTCATAACAGCAATAGTACCGGTAAAGTCTTTTTCTACATTGTTGTAATAACGAACTTTCATTACATAAACATAGGTATCAAATTGTACCGGCTCACCTTTAAAGGTTCCATCCCAACCTTCGCCATTGCCAATACCGTTTGTTTGTTTATCGTTCTCAAAAATTAGGTTACCCCAACGGTCGTACACTTTTACTTGTGCATCTATTGCTCCCAAAATATCGAACTCAAATCTATCGTTCAAGCCATCGCCATTTGGAGAGAATGCAGTAGGTAAGAAAGATGATTCAACTATACTTACAGCAACAGTTACTGTATCGCTGGCTGTGCATGAATCCTCATCCATTACAACAACTGTATAAGTAGTGGTAGAAAGAGGTGCAACACGTGGGTCGCTGCAATTGGTACTATCGGCACAGTTGCTGAAATTGAATGTACCCAACGGACTCCAAACATGGCTTACTACATTCTTAGTTGAATTAGTAATTGCTGAAAGTTGAGCTTCCATTCCTGCAAGGATTATTTGCTTGTCGCTTACCAAATCTACAGTAATAGCATTTGGCGCATTAATGGTGAAGGTAGCTATTCCCTCACAGCCATTTGCATCGCGTACTAACAAAGTATAAGTACCTGGCAATAAACCTGTAAACTCATTCGATGCTTGCGTAATGTTGTTCAATACATACACATAAGGAGCATTACCTCCAGTTACAGTTGCAGTAACTTTTCCGGTGGCAGTATTTGAACATTTAGAAGCAACTACGTTGGTTGTAACAGTAATTGGTACTGGTTGTGCCAACACAGCAGTATCTACAGCAATACAGCCATAGCTATCTGTAATTGAAACAATATATGTACCTGCAGCTAATTGAGTTGCCGTAGCACCATTCTGCTGAGGAGTAGCATTCCAGCTATAAGTGTAAGGCTCTGCACCTCCGGTTACAACTACTGATGCAAATCCTGTGTTGCCTCCGGTGCAAATTGGGTTGCTCACGCTCATTACAGTCGAAAGTTTTGTTTTCTCTCCAACTGTAAATGTTGCTGTTGAGGTACATCCCGAGGCATCAGTAACAGTAACGGTATAAACTCCGGCTGCTATACTTTGCAAATCTTGTGAAGTGGCTCCGCCAGTCCATGCAAAAGTATAGTTTCCTGCACCTCCCGAAACCGCAATTGAAATGCTACCATCTGCTACACCATTACATTTTGAATCGGTAACAGTACCTACAATTACAATTTGAGTGCTTTGGTTAATAGTAATTGAATCTGTAATGCGGCAATTGTTTTTATCAGTTACCACAACTGCATACTTACCTGCAGTTAAGTTGGTTTGCGCAGAATCAATTTCAAAATTACTCCACAAGTAGTAGTATGGATATGTGCCTCCGGTTACTACAGCCGAAACGCTTCCGGTTGAAGCTCCATAGCATACCACATCTGTTTTTTGCAATGTAACTACCAAAGGTAATGGCTCTATTACATTGTAAACACCAGTTGCCTCACAACCATTTCCATCGGTTACGGTAACACGGTAAGAGCCCCCTGCCAAGTTGCTACGGTCTTTGTTTACAGAACCATCATTCCATGCATAAGTATATGGTAAGGTTCCCCCGTATGCGGTGTTGATAATAACACCATCGCTGGCTCCGGCACAAGTTACATCTGTAATAATACCGGTTTGGTACAATGGACTTGGTTGCGAAACATCTATGGTATCTACTGCCGTACAGCCTTTTGAATCTGTAACAGTTACAATATAAACACCGGATGCCAATGCATTCAAATCTTCAAGTGTGTCGCCATTGCTCCAATTGTAGCTGTAAATTGGCGTTCCACCTGATACTATTAAATCTATACCTCCGTTGCTGTCTCCAGAACACTTAGGTGTTCTTACCAATGCATTGATATTTAACTGAGAAGGATTGATGATTTGTGCACTAGTAACTACCGAACAATTTTGGGTATCGGTAACGGTTACTTCATAAATACCTCCCGACAATCCGGTAAGGGTAGCTCCTGTTCCGCCATTACTCCAAGCATAAGTATAGCCTGGTGTTCCGCCTGTTACATTTACTGTAATAGAACCGTCATTAGCATTAAAACATGTAATTTGATTTACAGTTGTAGTTGCCACCAACGGTTGAGGTTCAAAAATATCAGCACTATCACGTTTTTCACATCCGTTATTATCGGTAACGATAACGATATATAAGCCACCATTCAAATTACCAATGCTTGAACTACCTTGGAATGTACTCCATAAGTAAGTATAAGGAGGAGTACCTCCACTTACAGTTACAGATGCTGTTCCATTTTTAGCATTAAAGCAAGTTACATCTGTTGAGGTTACTAACGATACAATTGCACTTGGCTCTGCTACTACATAAGAATCGGTAGCTGTACATCCGGCCAAGTCTGTAACCGTAACATCGTATGTTCCGGCAGGTACATTATTCAAATCTTCTAAAGCAGATCCATTAGACCAACTAAAGGTATAAGGAATAGTGCCACCCACCACGGTAATATCCACCTTACCGTTTGAAGCTCCATTACAAAGTGCATCTACTGCAACTCCTGTAAGAGCAAGTACTACCGGTTGGGTAACAGTTACAGTAATTTCTTGTGTACAGTTATTAGCATCTGTAACAGTTAAAGTATAGGAGCCTGCTGTTAAACCACTAATTGAAGCAGTAGTACCACCATTGCTCCAAGCATACGCGTAAGCCGGTGTACCACCACTAACTGTAACTGAAATAGCACCACTATTTCCATTGTTACATGCTACATTAGTAACAGTTGGGGTAATTACAATTGGTTGAGGCTCTGCAATAACTACACTATCGCGCAATTCGCAATTGTTTTTGTCTTTAACAATTACATAATACTTGCCTCCGCTAACTGCATTTATGCTTGAACTTAATGTAAAATTACTCCAGAAGTATGTATAAGGCAGTGTGCCGCCTGTTACACTTACTGTAGCCGAACCATTTGCTGCCCCCGGACAATCTACATCAACTTTAGAAATTGTAGCTGCCAGTGGTTGTGGCTCTGCAACTGTATAAGATGCAGTTACAGTACATCCATTAAAGTCTGTTACAGTGAAGGTATATGTACCTCCACCTAAACCAGCTAAATCCTGCGTGCTTGCACCATTGTTCCAAGCAAAAGTATATGGCTGAACACCACCTACTATTGATTGAGAAATAGTTCCATCCGAAGCACCGGAACAACTTACATCTTTTACTACACCGCTAACTTGAATAGGAGCAGGTTGCGTAATTGTAAATGAGCTTACTACACTACAATTATTGAAGTCTGTTACAGTAACTGTATAAGTGCCTACTTGCAATCCAGAAACATCCTCAGTAGCGGCACCATTAGACCAAGCAAAGGTATAAGGAGTAATACCACCGGTTGTAGTTAAATTGATTGCACCATTTGCACCGCCATTACAATTTACATTGGTTAATGAATCTAAAGTAATTACCAACGGCTGAGGCTCTGCAATAGTTATAGATTCTCTTGCTGTACAGCCATTGGCATCGGTAACTACCACAATATAAGTTCCACCGCCTACACCATTCAAATCTTCTGTGTTAGCAAATGTATTCCATGAATATGTATAAGGTGCTGTTCCTCCTGAAACACTAAAATCTACTGTACCATCATTAGCGCCTGCACAAGACACATCTGTACCTGAAATTCCGGTAACCAATGCTGACGGCTCATTGATAGTATAAGAAGCAGCTAAAGTACATCCGTTGGCATCTGTAACGGTAACCGTATAAGTACCTGCACCTAATCCGGTTAAACTATTTACAATAGCACCATTGTTCCATAAATAGCTATATGGCACTGTTCCACCAACTACATTTACATTTATAGTTCCATTCGCCAATCCATTGCAAGTTACATCTGTTTGGCTGCCTACTATATTCAATGCAACTGCTGGCTGAGTAATAGTTACACTGGTTACTTTCGTACATCCGTTACCGTCTGTTACCGTTACACTATATGTTCCGGCTACATCACTAATAGATGAGGTTGATGCTCCATTGCTCCATGCATAACTGTACGCTCCGGTTCCTCCACTCACAGCTAATGATGCTGTTCCACTATCGCCATTACACAATACATTTACTACACTGCTGCTTATCTGTATGGCCGCTGGTTCATTGATTACCACACTGTCTCTTGCACTGCAACCATTTACATCTGTTACTGTTACAAAATAGGTGCCGCCATTCAATCCGCTAATGCTTGATGTATTGGCAAAGGTGCTCCAGCCATAGCTGTATGGCGCTGTTCCGCCACTTACGCTTACACTCGCACTGCCATTGCCATCTCCATTACAATTCAAATCTGTTCCGCTCATTACTGTTTGCAAACCTGATGCTGGCGCTACTACTGTATAACTCTCTTCTACTGTACAACCATTTGCATCGCTTACTGTTACGGTATAGGTACCGCCTGTTAAGCCATTGATGTTTTGTGTAAGTGCTCCATTGCTCCATGAGTAGCTGTATGGGAATACGCCTCCTCCTACTGTAATCGATACACTGCCTGTATTGCCTCCATAACAGTTTACATTTACTACTGTCGCATTTACAACAATTGCTGTCGGTTCGGTTATCGTTACACTGGTTACTTTCGTACATCCGTTACCATCTGTTACCGTTACACTATATGTTCCGGCTACATCACTAATAGATGAAGTTGATGCTCCATTGCTCCATGCATAACTGTACGCTCCGGTTCCTCCACTCACTGTTAATGATGCTGTTCCACTATCGCCATTACACAATACATTTACTGTAGAAACTGAAAGTGTAAGTGC
The DNA here is from genome assembly GCA_019638515.1 of Chitinophagales bacterium. Taxonomy (NCBI): domain Bacteria; kingdom Pseudomonadati; phylum Bacteroidota; class Chitinophagia; order Chitinophagales; species Chitinophagales bacterium. The sequence goes on from JAHBTS010000006.1 coordinate 67,300, forward strand.
TGGAGCTTCTGTGATATTTACTAGGTTAGAAGTTGTACATCCATTTCCATCTGTTACCACTACAGTATAAAGACCTGCTAGAAGTCCTGAAATATCCTCTGTAGTTTGTCCATTGCTCCACAAATAAGTATATGGTGTTACGCCACCGTTTACTGTTAAGTCGATACTTCCATTTGCCCCTCCATTACAAAGTATATTTACTGAAGTAAATGAAGACGATAATAATGCAGGCTCACCTATTGTTTGCGAAACTACTTGCACACAAGCATTGGCATCTGTTACAGTAACACTATAAGTACCAACAGGGACATTTAAAATATCTTCTGTAGAAGCACCATTACTCCAATTGAATGAATAAGGAGAAGTTCCGCCTGCAACAGAAATATCCACAAATCCTGTACTGTCGCCATTACATAATACATCTCTGTAAGATGCTACATAAGCTGACAAAGGAAGCGGCTGGCTAATTGAAGCGCCTCCCACAGCAGTACAACCTTTACTATCGGTTACTGTTACATTGTAAGAATTTGCAGGAACATTGGTTATATCTTCACTTCCGGAACCATTACTCCATAAGTAAGTATAAGGAGCTGTGCCACCCGCTGTAGTAATGTAGATACCACCAGTAGAACCGCCATTACACAATGAATTTACCACAGAGTCTATAAGTACAGAAAGTAAGCCGGGCTGTGTAACTCCTGCATTCAAAAATGCAGAACAACCTTTTGCATCACGCAATGTTACCACATAATTATTCGCTGTTAATCCGGTAAATACAGGTACCGCTTGATATGTTATACCATTTATTGAATAGCTATATGGCATTACACCTCCAGAAAGCGTTACATAAATTTCGCCATCGTTTCCACCAAAGCAAGAAACATTTTTAATAGAATCTAATGTTGCCGATACTGCATATTGATTATTGATTGTTACAGTATCGCTTGCCAAACAGCCTTTATCATCAATTGCCGTAAATGTGTAAAAACCTGCGGCTATATTGCTGAATGTAGGAGAAATTTGAAATGGCCCTCCATTTAATGAATATTGATAAGGAGCTACACCACCTGATGCAAATCCTGTTAAACTTCCATCAAAAACATTGGCACAACTTGCATCTGCTGTAGCAAAAATTGTTGCCGATAATTGTGTTGGCTCACTAACTACAACCTGCGATGGATAAGTTACCGAACATGCACTATCATCTCTTATAGTTATAGTGTAACTTCCTGCAGTTAATCCCGTAAAAGGACTTGTTTGGAATGGTCCACCATCTAATGAATATAAAACGCCACCATTTGCAGAAGAACCGGAAGCTGAAATAGTTCCATCATTACCGCCAAAACATGAAACATCAGTATGGCTTACACTTACAAATGAAGGAAGCGTAAGAACATTCACAATACTTAGATTGTTATCATCGGAACAAACACCCGAAGTAACTGTGCGTTTATACCATATTGTTGAAGTTGCAAATGGAGGTTGATAATCTACACCACCATTTAAACCTGAAGCAGGAGTCCAAGTAGCTCCACTGTTTACGCTTTGCTCCCACAAATAAGTATAAGTTCCGGTTCCCCCCGTAGGTACGCCTCCAACAATAAGTGTAGGAGTTCCGGATGCACAAAATTTCTGATAAGTTGGGCTAACTATATTATTAGCAATGGTAGGTTGTATAGTTACTTTTACCACATTTGAAATTGCAGTATCACAACCTATGCCAGTAGCAAAATATTTTGTTCTAAAGAATGTTGTTGTAGAAACTGTACCCGTGGCATGTGATGAACTGTTGGTGCCAACATCGCTCCACGCTAAACTATCGGTACTTTCCTGCCATTGATAAGTTAATGTACCGGTACCACCGCTACCAACAGCTGTAAGTGTAGTACCTCCTGAACCACAAAAAGTTGTAGAACCGACAATGCTTACCGTTGGATCCGGTAACACAGTAATGGTTACGGTATTAGATGTTGCAGGCGAACAACCTAAGCCAGTTGCCGAATACACACATCTAAAATCAGTTGAAGCAGCCAATGCTCCGGTAGCCAATGTAGCAGTGTTACCACCTGTATTTTGCCATGCAATACCATCAAAATACTGCCATTGGTAAGTTAAGGTGCCTGTACCGCCACTTACAGAAGATGAAAGAGTTACACTGCCACCGCTACAAATAGTTTGTGCAGTACCAATACTTATGGTTGGATTAGGTACCACTGTTAAAGTTGTTACCGCAGAAGTATCCGCATCACAACCCGGCACTGTTGATGATAAAACACAACGGTATTGAGTAGTAGAGCTTAATACTGGTGTGGTGTAATTATCGCTGTTAATTCCTACATTATTCCAAACGCCTGCATTAAACACTTGCCATTGATAATTATCAGCACCGCTTCCACCAGTAACAGTAGCGCTTAGCAATACACCTGTTCCACTACAAACTGTTTGTGAAGGAGTAATAGTGATTGAGCCTTGTGGATACACATCCCAAGAAGCAATAGTAGCCGGAGATGTAGCTGAACAACCCGTTCCGGCAGAACAACTTCCGCGTTGCACTCTTATTTCTACACGATTAGTACCGCTTGTAGCTAAAGACGCACCTGAAGTATAAGCAGCCCATGCACTCCAAATATTTGACAAATCGCGTGTTCTATACTCATACACATCGCTACAACCTACACCACCTGTACCTGCATTTATAGTAGCGCTTACATTTTGGCCATCACATACCGCTGCTGAATTAGGCGTTTTTACATTCAAAGTAGGATTAGATGGTTGAGGGTTTACTGTCCAAGAAGCAATGGTTGTATAACCTGTTGAATTACAACCACTGAGAGCCGTGCAATTTTCACGTGCCACTCTAATTTCAACCAAGTTATATCCTGTTGTAGGAATTGAAGAAGCCGAAACATAAGCAGCCCAAGGTTCGTATGCATTTGCGGTAGTTCTTCTTCTATATTCATACGTATCGCTGCAACCTACACCACCAGAACCTACATTTATAGTAGCACTTACAGTTTGTCCTTCACAAATAGCAGCTAAATTAGGTGTTTTAGCATTTAATGTTGGAGCAATCGGCTGTGGCGTTACATCCCAAGCAGCAATGGTTGAAAATGCTGTTCCGGTACACCCTGTACCTGCAGTACAACCAGCTCTTTGAACTTGAACTTCTACTCTGTTCATAGCAGCAGTAGTTGCAATATTAGCACCCGAACTATAAGTAGTCCAAGCAGACCAAGTATTAGATAAATTTCTTGTTCTATATTGATATACATCTGAACAACCTACTCCACCTGTACCCGCATTGATGGTTGCATTTACACCTGTACCTGCACAAACCGTTGCTACATTGGGCGTTTTAGCATTCAATGTAGGTAAAGCAGGTTGTGCCTGAACATCCCAAGTAAGTTGGAAAGTTCCGGGAGAATTGGTACAGCCAGAGGAACAACTTCCTCTTCTAATTTGAATTTTGGCCGCATTGGTACCAACACCCACCCCACTGGTAGTGAAGCTACTGGTACTGCCCCATGCTGTCCAAGAACCTGAACCAGCATCTTGAAAACGATACTCAAAACTACATCCCAAACCGGTATTAGTTCCGCCCGATGGCGCAGAAGCCGAAACTACAGTTCCTGTACAAATGGCTGATAAATTAGGCGATTTTGTAGCAGTAGTTGGATCATCCGGCTGAGGCACTACGTTGAATGTTACATCTGAATTACACACACCAACAGTAGCACGAACAGTTACACTGCCTGCTCCGCCTGAATGGTTATAGGTAGATCCAGAAATGGAACCAGAACCCGAAACAATAGAATATGTAACAGTAGGGTTTCCAGAATAAGTTCCTCCCAAGGTAGAAGTTAATGCTTTAGAACCTCCGGTACAAATAGCTGCAGTAGAAGTTGTATTACTTATTGTTGTATTTTGGCGAACTTTTAAAACAGCAGAAGTTCCCTCCCAAACACTACCGCAACTGTACCTATGCACATACGCCTTGGCTGTACCTGTAAAATCAGCCGTCCATGCTAAAGAAGCTGCTGCCCCTGTACAGTCCGGCCCGTTATTATCGTTGTAGGCTTTATATGTATCTGCATTATCCCTTAATGTTAATTGAGAATCCCAACCGGTACCGCAAGTAGAAACCGTATAGTTTACTCCATTTACCACAAGAAATGTTTTATATGCAGTAGAAGGAATGGCAGTACTTGTGCCAAATGCTGCACAACCCACATCTACAGTTCCTGCATTATTGGTGGTAGCACCACACTGTGCATATACACTCGAAGAATATAGCACTAAAGAAAACAGTGCTAATAATGAAAATACTAACTTTTTCATGTTGAAATATGATATGAATGAAAAAAAGCGCACACCAATGTTAGATATGCGCTCCAATAAATATTATCTAGCTCTTTAAGATTTTGAACTCTGTTCTGCGGTTCAATGCTCTACCTTCAGGATTGTCTTTTCCTTCATCGGTTTGGTTAGGAGCCTTTGGTCTAGACTCGCCATAACCTACCGGTTTCAAGCGATCTTTAGAAATTCCTTTAGAAATTAAGTAGCTAACACAACTCTCGGCACGATCTTGCGATAACTTCTGGTTTGCAGCATCAGAGCCAATAGCATCTGTATGCGAACTTAACTCAATTACAAAAGTTGGATTCTCAACCAAAATTGAGTGCAGTGTATCCAATACTTCTTTTGATGATTCGGTTAAGGTTGCTTTACCAAACTCATACAGAATATTTTTAAGTGTATAGTCTTTATTTAATTCTAACTTAGTAAGGGCAACATCGGCTAAAACTGAATCTCTATTACCTAAACCTTTGGTAGTAAATGGAACTGTTTTGCTGAAATAGCCATTCTTTCTGAAGATAAGTTTGTAATCTTTATCACGATCTAAATCAAAAGCAAATTTTAAGTCGCCTACCTCTGTTTTACCATTTAAGATGGTACGCTGAACACCGCTTCCGCTTTGCTCAATTACAGTATAAACTACATCATCTAATTTCACTTCCGGTTTGCCATCTTCTACAACATTGCCATATACTACATAAGCACTTTTCCTCACACCTAAGTTTTTATTTATGGTGTCTTCCATAGGCAAGTCTTTTGTAGAAACAAACTCAACCGTTGGCTTAAATCCAGGGCGCACCACTTCTACTTCATAGTCTTGATCCGGCTTCAACTTAAAGAAGTAGTTGCCTTCTTTAGAAGTTGTATCTACGGCAACTAATTCACGTGTGCCATCAGCATTTTTGCGATATAAATTAAAAGTAGCTCCTTCTAATGAACCGCCATCTACATCGCCATCTTTAAATGCAATACCTTCTACAGCATAGCTGAAAACCTCCCAAGTAAAAATATCATCAGATGCAGAAGCGATGCCGTTTAAACTTCTTCCACCAGGGCGGTTAGAAGTAAAGAAACCATGCTCTTGATTGGCAGAAGTATTGTAATACAGTTCATCGTAACCTGTATTCAATATTTTTCCTAAGTTGTGTGGTTCTGTCCAACTTAAATCGCCTAATTCTTTGCTTGAAAACACATCGAAACCTCCAAAACCCGGATGTCCGTTTGAAGAAAAGTAAAGTGTTTTATTGGTTTCGTCCCAAAATGGAGTAACATCATCACCCGGAGTGTTTATTACTCCACCTACTAGTTTAGGCGCAGTATATTCGCCACTTTTGATTCTGCTTGTAAACCATATATCTAAGCCACCTTTACCTCCGGTGCGGTCGCTCACAAAATAAACTATTTCGCGACCATCGCTGCCGGTTCTAACCGTAGGGTGAGTGCTAGTAAATTTCTCCTTAAAATTGATTGGTTCAGGTAAACGCTCTACATTGCTGAACTTACCTTCTTTTGCTGTTGCTACAAAGATATTGCACAACGAGCGATCGTCTTCCATATCGGTGCATTTAGTGAAATAGAAGCGTGATTTATCTGCATTAAAAGATCCGTTTCCTACATTATATTTAGGAGTATTTACATCCTCATTTTTTATGGCAGTAGGTTTGCCCCATGTGCCATCTGCTAAAGTAGTGGTATAAATTTTGTATTCAGGTCTTTCCTTTCTCTTATTATCAAACACTAGTGTATCTGATGGCAAAGAAGAGAAGTACAATGTTTTTGCATCGAAAGGCGCAGGCGATAATTCATTATAGGAACGGTTTACAACAGGGCTTAAACGCAATGTTTTAATTTTTGAATTGTAAGGATTTAAACCAAGCTCGCATCCTTTAATTCCATTATTGGCCAACTTTGCCCATTTTTCTTTATCTTCTTTACCGTAGGAACTTTTGAACTTGCCATATTCTTTTATGGCTTCTTCGTATTTACCATTGCGGTGCAATGCTTGACCGTAATAAAAATGGTATTTATCGAAGAGTTTTTCGTCTTCCTCTTTCCATTTGCTTTCTTTATCTTTTTCACCTGGTTTAATAGTTCCAAATTTCTGGAAGAATGTTTCTGCAGCTTCGTAATCTCTAGACATGAGCAAACTCATTGCTAACCAATAGTTGGCATAACGATTTTCAGGCTTTACCAATACTACTTCTTTGTAGTACTCTGTTGCAGTGTAGTATGCAGATTCTGCAAAGAAACGGTCGCCCAATTTCAAATAGCGCTTTACATTTAACTTACGAGTTTCTGTGTCGGTGCCGCCTTTTTTCTTTTTCTTTTCACCTTTAGCCTCAGGTGCTTTTTCTGCCTTTTCTGTTTTTTCTTTCGGGGCTTTTTCTGCCTTTTTTTCTTTAGTTCCTTGTGCCACAATACAATTTAGGGCAAGCAAACTGATAGAAAGAAGTAATATTGCTTTACGCATTTGGAAGAGTTTTTTTGATTGATTCAATTTCTAATGAAAATCCGCTGTAAATAGGTTCTAATTTCAATACTCAAAATGAAACCTATAAATTAGAATCTGCGGCTTGGCAAACTCTTATTGGCTTTGAACGATTTGATACTTTCACCAATATAGCTCAATGAAATTTCGAAACCTCCACGGTTTTGAGTAGCAGCGCTCAGTTTAGAAAGGTTCACATCGTAAGCAAATCCCAAACGCACGTTTTTAAATTCTACTTGTGCCAATACCACAAAAGCATCGCCTCCGGTGCCATTAACACTTTGTCCTAAACGGTAACGACCTCCCAAGTGTACGCTATTGTTGTTTCTAAATCCGGTATTGAAATAATAACTCACCAATAAACCCGGAACTGCTTCCATTTGCTTGTCTTTATATTGGAAAATAAATTCCGGAGTTAAAGACACATTCTTCTTTTTGGTAAGGAAGGCTTCTACACTCAAATCTGCCACAAATCTTCTGGTTAAGTTACCAAAAACTCCGGCAGAATCGCGCACAAAATCCTCTTTAGGTTGAATAAGGTGATAAGCTGCAAAGCCTGCATTCAACTTTACTTTATCTTTAATATTAGAACGCCAGTATAAACCCGCATTAAAATCGAAAGTATGATCACCTCGCATCAATTGCTCCGAAGTGTAATTTCTTACAGTTTGGTCGTGCCCTTGAAATTGGTCCGCAAACAAAGGATCTGTAATTCTTTTTTGCATATAAGCGCCTTGTGCGGCAAAAGATATACGGTGCTTACCGTCTTTATCTATTCCTTTATGGTAAGCTACCGACAAAGAAGCATTTAACACCGATAAACCTGCTTGACCTGAAATATCGTTGTAAAAACCAACACCTACAGCCAACTTGTCGGTTCTTAAGTAATTCTCTAAGAATGAAACATCAACATCGGCAGCCACAGTTTGGTAGGCTTTGCCCGCCAAAGCGCTTCTCCATTGATTTCTGTATAATGCCGCCAAGCGGAAACTACCATCGTAATTACCCACCAATGCCGGGTTCATGGCAGATGCAAATGTGTAGTACTGCGAAAAGTGGATGTCTTGTGCGGCAAGGGTTCCAAACAAAGAAACACCTGCAAGTGCCGAAACAAACTTAGCTCGTAGATTTAAAGCCATAGTCACTATTTAGTTTAGTTTTTCAAAAAAGATGAGTGCCAAAGGTATAAAAAATCACAAAAGTTCAAATGAAATGAAACATTTTGTGAAAATAAATTTCGCTACGCCTTTTTGGGTTGATAGATGCGCACTAGTATTACACTCAACACAATCCCAACCAATACCATGCCGATTGCTATGATTTCTGCCTGTTTTAAATGAAATCCTGCAATGTTTATTAGATTTCTGTCTGAAATATCTCTAATTTTTTCAATTGAAAATCGCTGAATTCCATTTAATATAAGAAAAACGGCAAATATCATTCCCGGCAAATGGGTAACCTTCTTCCGTATTGCCAATAAGAAAATACAGATAAGAGCACATTGTATAAATTCATAAATGGGAGTTGGATACACCGGCAATACCAAGTGAGTACAAAAATTGCCTTCGCATCCCGGAATGGGAACTCCGGCATTGATGATATTGTGTGCATAATCATCGCTCCATAAGAACTGCGGAATAAATGAAGGCTTGGGAGCCACATTCACAATTCCCCAATCGCCATCCCCACTTACTTGGCAGCCCAGCCGCCCTATGCCGTTTGCCAGAATATAGCCCGGAGCCACACTATCGAAAAAATGTAGTATGTGTATCTTTTTGAAATAAGCATACACACCAAATCCAATTCCTGCGCAAATTAAGCCTCCAAAAACTGAAAGACCGCTAAACAGTGAACCAATAGGGTCTTGCATAAAGGTGCTGTAATCTTCGGGGTTTTCTAAATAATTAAACAAGTTGGCACCCAACACGCCTAATACAGCCGCAATAACAACCAAATCGCCAATTTGCTGACTGGGATATATTTTCACTATTTCGGTTTTGGGGGTTGGCAGTTGTTCTTTCTTTTTACCGTAATAATAGTAGCCGCCAAACAGTATAGCTCCAATTATACCCGCTATCCAATTTCCTTCCATAGAAAAAATAAATGCCTGCGGATTAGCGCTAAATGTTTCTTTATCTAAAAACACAGCTACCAATTTAAACAGCACTACAAAGCCCAACAACGCATTGGTAAGAATTTCTGCAGGCTTAGGTGCTTCGCCCACCGTTACTGTTTTGGTGGTATAATTTAGCAACCCCAGCTTTTCTCTACGCCTCATTTCCCACGCTACAATTGCTGCTGCTACAATAAAGCCACATGCCACAAAAAAACCATAACTGTAAATAGGTAAAAATCTTAAATCTATACCCGATATTTCAAATAGCCAATCGGTAATTCGGGGATAACAACGCAATAACACCATGTGTGAATTTTGAGGCGAATAAAACAAAAAAGTACGCTATAAAAGTTAATAGTGTATGTATGCACTCTTATTTCTTAACACCATTTCTACTTTAGCTGTATGGAATTACTGAGTCAATTTGCACACACATTCGAGCAAGAACTACTTAAAGAAATTGAAGAAAAAGGCAAAACTATTTCGGTAGCAGAAGGCGAAACTATTATGGAACCCGGGCAAACCGTTCGCAACATTCCAATACTGCTTTCGGGCAGTTTAAAAATTACCCGCCCTAATGAAGAAGGGCAAGAACTCCTCCTCTATTATGTGAATGCACACGAAAGTTGCGCCATGACATTTACTTGCTGCATGCAGCAATATCCCAGCGAAATTAGAGCAGTAGCAGAAGACGCCTCGGAGTTACTACTCATTCCCATTTCGGTAATGGATACTTGGCTTATTAAATATCCTACTTGGAAAAGTTTTGTAATGAAAACCATGCGTGCTCGCTTTAATGAATTGCTAAAAACAATAGACCAAATAGCTTTTCAAAAATTAGATGAACGATTGGTGCACTACCTCAAACAAAAATCACAAGCCACAGGCTCTACTATCATAAACGCTTCGCACGAACAAATAGCAAACGAACTGGCAACTTCGCGCGTGGTAATTTCGCGACTGCTTAAAAAACTTGAAAACGACCAAAAACTATTGCTTTACCGCAATCAAATTAAACTGCTAAAAGATTTGTAACAATAGTTACCGCTCCACAAAAAAGCACCACCGAAATTTGCCTCTAAAATTTAGAGGTATGAAACAAAACATTGGAACAATAGACAAAGCAGTAAGAATACTCACTGCCCTTGCAATTGCAGCACTTTACTTCACCAACCAAATAAGTGGAACTACCGCCATAGCATTAGGTACACTAGCTGCCATATTTATAGTAACTGCAACCATTGGCACTTGCCCACTTTACCTGCCATTTGGTATCAACACCAATAAAAAATAATAATGCAGTACGCTATAATTATTGCAATTGGAATTATGGCCGGGCTACTGGGAGGGCTACTGGGTTTAGGCGGAGCCATCATTATTATACCTGCATTGGTAATGTTGGTAGGTTTTTCGCAAACATTGGCACAAGGCACTACTTTGGTAATGCTTACATTGCCTGTGGGTGCATTGGCAGCATGGCAATACTACAAAGCAGGCAATGCTGATATTAAAGCAGCATTGCTCTTATCGTTAGCATTCTTTTTAAGTAGTTTTCTTGGAGCCAAGTTTGCCAATCAAATCCCTCAGTTACTTTTAAAAAAATCGTTTGCCGTAATGCTACTTTTAATTGCACTTAAAATGCTTTTTATAGACAAAAAATAAACTGTAACAAAAGTGGCTGAAAGAACGCCACACACCTTGCACCTTTGCACAGTAAAACACTAAAAACGCAATTATGAAAATAGAACAAATTTATACCGGATGTTTAGCTCAAGGAGCATACTATATCGAAAGTAATGGAGAAGCTGCCATCATTGATCCCTTGCGCGAAGTACAGCCCTACATTGATATGGCTCAAAAAAGAAATGCCACCATCAAGTATATTTTTGAAACCCATTTCCATGCCGATTTTGTTTCGGGGCACATAGATTTATCTAAGAAAACAGGAGCACCAATTGTTTACGGCCCCACCGAAGTAGCAACCGGATTTGAACGCATTATTGCCGAAGACAATCAAATTTTCCGCATTGGCGACATTCAAATAAAACTTCTACACACACCCGGCCACACTATGGAAAGCAGTTGCTACCTTCTATTCGATGAAAATGGAAAAGAAACCGCCTTGTTTACCGGAGACACTTTGTTTATTGGCGATGTGGGTCGCCCCGATTTAGCACAAAAAATAGTATCGGATCTAACGCAAGAAAAACTTGCCGGATACTTATACGATTCGCTGCGCAACAAAATTATGCCCCTGCCCGATTACATCACAGTTTATCCTGCACACGGAGCTGGCAGCGCATGTGGCAAAAACATGAGTAAAGAAACATCCGATACACTAGGAAATCAAAAACGAACCAATTATGCATTGCGCCAAGATTTAACCAAAGAACAGTTTATTACCGAAGTTCTCACCGGATTAACACCTCCTCCCGGATATTTCCCACAAAACGTACTTATGAATATCCAAGGGTACGATACCATAGACACCGTAATGAACAGAGGGAAGAAACCACTATCGCCCAACGCTTTTGATGCAGCCGCAAACGAAACCAACGCACTGATATTAGATACAAGAAATGCCCAAGACTTTGCCAAAGGTTTTGTTCCAAACTCCATAAACATTGGTATTGATGGCAGCTTTGCAGTGTGGGTAGGAACCTTAATAACCGATTTACAACAACCCATACTTTTAGTTACCGATCCGGGAAGAGAAGAAGAAGTCATTATACGCTTAGCACGAGTTGGTTACGACAACACCATTGGTTATTTAGAAAATGGATTTTCATCATGGAAAGCAGCCGAAAAAGAAATAGAACAAATTACATCTATTACTGTTGAAGAATTAGCAGCTGCTGCCAATGCAAATCCCCACCTTTCTATTTTAGATGTACGCAAACTTAGCGAATACAATTCCGAGCATATTGTAAACGCAACTAATGCACCTCTCGATTATATAAACAACAGCATGGCACTCATAAACAAAAACCAAACTTACTATGTACACTGCGCAGGCGGCTACCGCTCTATGGTATTTGCCTCTATACTAAAAGCCCGCGGCTACCACAACCTAATTGATGTACAAGGAGGTTTTAAAGCCATAAAAGAATACGGAAAATTCCCAATAACCGATTATGTATGCCCCACAACAATGCTATAACATGAAACAAATACTTCTTCAGAAAAAAATGTGGTTTGGCATTATGGCCGGAGCCATTGCAGGATATGCTTACTACTACTTTATTGGCTGTGCCAGCGGTACTTGCGCCATTACTTCTAACCCGCTAAACAGCACTGCATACGGAGCAATTATGGGCGGCTTACTCCTAACCACTTTTGAAAAAGAAAAACAACACAAAAATTCAACAACAGAAAACAATCAATTATGAAACAAGCAACTATTGTAGATGTAAGAACGCCCGCTGAATTTATGGGAGGAAATGTAGCCGGAAGCATCAATATTCCACTACAAGAAATTCCACATCGCCTAGCAGAAATAAAAGCTTTGCAACAACCGCTAATTTTATGCTGTGCCAGTGGAAACCGAAGCGGCCAAGCGGCAGCTTTTCTAAAAACCAACGGCATTGAATGTACCAACGGAGGAAGTTGGCTCGATGTAAACTGCCTATGCTAATACTATGGAAAATTTGAATAAAGATTTTTGGAATGAACGCTACCGGAGCAGCCAAACCGGATGGGACTTAAAAGCACCATCGCCTCCGCTTACAGTTTACATAAATTCGCTAGAAAACAAAAATCTGCACATACTTATTCCAGGCTGCGGCAATGCTTACGAAGCCGAATACCTTTTAGAAAAAGGCTTTACCAATATCACTTTAGTTGATATTGCAGAAGAAGCCATTATGCGCCTTCAACAAAAGTTTAAGGGCAAGCCAATTCAAATTATTCATTCCGATTTTTTTGAACACCAAGGCAAATACGATGTAATTCTGGAACAAACTTTTTTTTGTGCCATTCACCCTTCGCTACGTACAAAATATGTGCAGCACGTCCACCATCTTTTAAAAGAAAACGGAGTATTGGCAGGCCTACTTTTCAATTGCAACTTTGAAAAAGAAGGTCCACCATTTGGAGGTGAACTAACGGAATATCAGCAGCTCTTTCAACCCTACTTTGAAACAAAACACATGAAACTTGCCACCAACTCGGTAAAACCAAGAGCAGGCAACGAACTCTTTATTCAACTCATAAAAAAACAACCTAGTTTATGTTAGAAATGCTAAAACAACTTTTGGGTTTAGGTCCATCGGTAAACTATAAAGAATTGATGCAGCAAGGCGCACAAATTGTAGATGTACGCACCAAAGCAGAATTCAATGGAGGCCACATTCGCGGCTCAGTAAATATACCGCTCAATAATCTTTCGAACCATTATGCTTCTTTAAAGAAAAACAAGCCCATAATAACCTGCTGTGCTAGTGGCGTAAGAAGTGCGCAAGCCAAAAGTATTTTGAAAGAAAACGGCTTCACCGAAGTTTACAACGGTGGTGGCTGGATGAGTTTAAAAAACAAAATTTCGTAGTTGCATATGTTACAAAGAATCACCGGTGGATGGTCCACCATTAGAGTTATTTATCTGCTTTTGGGCATAGCTGTTATTATACAAGGTGTAATAGAAAAACAATGGTTTGCCATAATGTTTGGCGCCTACTTTGCATCTATGGGATTATTGAACTACGGATGCGCAGCCGGAGCTTGCTACACGCCTCCGGTACGTAGCAACAAAACTACACCTCAACCTCCGATTGAAGAGGTACAATTCGAAGAACTAAAAACAAAAAAACAATAAGCTATGGAAACAAACAATCAACCAAAATCTTTTCAAGAACTTATCAACTCCAACAAGCCGGTGTTGGTAGATTTTAGTGCCGAGTGGTGCGGCCCCTGCAAAATGATGAAACCAATTTTAGACGAATTAAAGGCGAAAGTTGGCGATGCTGCCAGCATTGTAAAAATAGATGTAGATCGCAATCCACAGGCTGCCGCTGCCTTTCAAATTCAAGGTGTACCAACTTTAATTCTCTTTAAAAACGGAGAAGTAAAATGGAGACAAAGCGGTGTTTTGCCTGCAAATTCCCTAGAGCAAATTATCCGCCAACACCAATAAAAAACTATTCGGCAATAGGGAAAAAAGCATCTTCAATATGATGCAAGTGTAGGTGCTGGGGTGTTTTGTAAACACTAATTACATCGAACCTAACTTCCCCGGAAAGTTTATGTTCCTCCATAAAATGAGCAGCAGCTAACGCCATTAGTTGTTGCTTTTTTTTATGCACTGCCTCTTCGGGAAATCCAAACTTTTCGGAGCTTCTGGTTTTAACTTCTACAAACACTACTGTGCTTTGCAGTATAGCAATAATGTCTATTTCTGCTTTTTGAAAACGGTAATTGGTAACCAGCACTTCAAAACCTTTGGAGCGCAGTAAATTTGCTGCTGCAACTTCGCCTTGTTTTCCGGTTTCGTTGTGCAGTGCCATTGGCTTACACTTTAGTTCTGCCTATGCTTTGGTAGCTAAAGCCCAATTCTTTCATGGTATCTAAGTTAAAAACATTCCTACCATCAAAAATAACCGGTTCTTTCAGCAGCGATTTTATTCTGTCGAAATCCGGAGAACGGAAGGCATTCCATTCTGTAACTATTACTAAGAAATCGGCTCCGTTTAAGGCATCGTACTCATCGCTGGCAAAAAATACTTTATTGCCATAAATGCGCTCTACATGTGCAATAGCTTCGGGGTCGTAAGCGCGCACAGTTGCGCCTGCTGCCAATAGTTCATCTATTAAATACAAGGCCGGAGCTTCGCGAATATCATCGGTATTGGGTTTAAATGCTAAACCCCAAACAGCTACCGTTTTTCCTTGTAAACCACCTTGGTAGTGAGCCGCTATTTTGTTGAAAAAATATTGACGCTGCAATGCATTCACTTCCATTACTGCGTTTAATATTCCAAAATTATATTCGTATTCTTTTGAAGTAAAATGAAGCGCCTGCACATCTTTAGGAAAGCAACTGCCGCCATAACCAATTCCTGCGTATAAAAATTGCTTACCAATACGCGAATCGGTGCCAATTCCTTTGCGTACCATATCCACATCGGCACCTACTTTTTCGCAGAGATTGGCAATTTCGTTCATAAAAGAAATTTTGGTTGCCAAAAATGCATTTGCCGCATACTTGGTTAATTCGGATGAGCGCTCATCCATAAAAATTACGGGATTGCCTTGCCTTACAAATGGCAAGTACAATTCTTCCATTATTTTCTTTGCTCTTTCGCTCTGTGTACCTACCACCACTCTTTCGGGCTTTAAAAAATCTTGCACAGCCACACCTTCGCGTAAAAACTCGGGGTTGCTAACTACATCAAATTCTACTGCTGCATGTTGAGCAATTGCTTGACGCACTTTTTCTGCCGTGCCCACAGGTACTGTGCTTTTATTTACTACAACTGCATATTCTTTTAAAATCTTGCCCAACTGCGATGCTACGGCTAAAACATATTTTAAATCGGCACTACCATCTTCGCCCGGAGGAGTTGGCAGCGCAAGAAAAATAACTTTTGCTCCTTCAACTCCCTGTTCTAAAGAGGTTGTAAAACTCAGTCTTCCTTGCTTTACATTTCGTTCAAACAACAAATCTAATTCCGGCTCAAAAATTGGCACTTCTCCATTCTTAAGTTTCTGAACTTTTTCTTCGTTAATATCAATGCATGTAACATGATTTCCGGTTTCGGCAAAGCACGTTCCGGTAACTAATCCAACATAGCCTGTTCCTACAACTGCAATTTTCATTCTATAATTTATACTGTTTTAAAGTAGTCTTTTACACTTTCGGCAATATAAGCAAACATTGCCTCGTCAAACTCTGTGTGAATAGGCAGCGAAACCGAATTTAGGCAATGCCATTCGCTGTATGGGAAATCGCCCAACTTCCATTTACCATCCGGATTATATGCTTTTTCTACATGCAAAGGATTGGGATAATAAACCATAGTTGGCACACCGCGCTCTTTCAAAAACTCGCGCAAATTATCTCTGCTTCCTTTGTTTACTTTTAAGGTGTATTGGTGAAATACATGTGTAGAATTAGCTGCGCGGTAAGGTACCGTAAGTTCGCTCATGCCCTTGAAGGCGTTATCGTAAAAATCTGCTACTTTATTTCTAGCTGCAGCATATTCATCTAAATACTTCAGTTTCACATCTAAAACTGCTGCCTGTAAAGTATCTAAACGCGAATTGATACCAACCACTTCGAATTGATACTGTACTTTTTGCCCGTGATTGGCTACCATTTTTAGTTTGCTTGCCAAAGCATCATCGTTACAAAAAAGTGCACCACCATCGCCATAACAGCCCAAGTTTTTAGAAGGGAAAAACGAAGTGCAGCCTACAGTCCCCATGGTTCCCGCTTTTTTGGTTTCTCCATTGCCAAAGGTATAGGAAGCACCAATGGCTTGTGCCACATCTTCTATTACAAAAATATTATGCTTGGCAGCCAATGCTAAAATAGGCTCCATATCTGCACACTGCCCGTACAAATGCACGGGAACAATTGCTTTTGTTTTGGGGGTAATTGCCTTAGCAATAGCCTCAACATCCATTGTAAAAGTACTTTCATTTACTTCTACAAACACCGGTGTAAGTTTTAAAAGTGCTACTACTTCAACCGTGGCGGCATAAGTACATGCCGGTGTAATTACCTCATCACCCGGTTGTAAATCGAGTGCCATCATGGCAATTTGCAGCGCATCGGTACCATTTGCACAGCCAATTACATGCTTTACATTTAAGTACTGAGCAAGGTTATCTTCAAATTTTTTAAGCTGTGGCCCTTTAATAAATGCGGCACTTTCAATTACTTCAGCAATTCCGGCATCTACCTCTGCTTTTATTTTGTGATACTGACCTACCAGGTCAACCATTTTAATTTCTTTCACTTTGTAACTTTATTTAAAAACGGTGGCGAATATAATAGATTTGCATTCATGCAATTCCGCATTATTCTATATGTTATTTTAGTTGGGTTGGCTACTGTGCTGCACGCACAGGACGAAGAATTTATTTCTGACAGAAATTACACCAGTGCTTTTTTAATTGCTCCGGCATATTCTTTCCAGTTTCCGCTGGGCGATATGCAGAAACGGTTTGGCGGAAATTCCAATTTGGGAGGAACTGTAACATACCAGTTTTTAAAACATTGGCACATAGGCATAGAAGGCGGTTTTCTTTTTGGCAATAGGGTAAAGGAAAACACTATGCTCGATAGCCTTTCAACAGCGCTTGACGGCAACTATGGGAAATTTATTAATGCTACAGATAATTCGCTGGTAAACTTATCGCTCCAAGAACGCGGTTGGAACTTAAAGTTCGTAGCAGGAAAAACTGTTATACTTAGCAAAAAGCAACATGCACTCAATCATTCCGGTTTACTGTTTCTTACCGGGATAGGTTTTTTGGAACACAAGGTTTTAATTGATGTGCGCGAAGATGTGTTACCACAATTGAATAAAACATATAGAAAAGGTTACGACAGGCTCAGCAATGGCTTTGTAATTTCTCAATTTATTGGAGGTATATTTTTGAAACATAAAAAATGGTTTGCGATTTACGGTGGCATACAAGCAGATGTTGCCTTTACAAAAAATAGAAGACCGTGGAATTTCGACACGTATTCAGCAGATACGCACCAAAGAGTAGATGCCTTTATTGGCATTAAACTAGGATGGATTATTCCTGTTTTTAGGAAAAAACAACAATAGGAATATTGCAACTAAGAAATTAGCTTTTACCTTAGGTTTTAATAAAAAACATTCATATGAAAAACCTGAAATTTTTAATGCTTTCGATGTTTGCTACACTAATGCTGAATGTAGCTATTCTACAAGCCAACGCTGCCACTACACACTCGCAGCAACAAGCAAAAGCCAAAACAGAAACTGCTGCTAAAACAGCCAAAAAGCCTGCTGACGGCAGAACCAAAACCGGAGACAAAATTGACAAAACTCTAAAAGGACCAAACGGAGAAACAGTTTACACCGGCCCTAAGGGTGGCAAATACTACCTGAATAAAAAAGAAGAGAAAGTGTATCTAAAAAAAGAGTAATTCCTAAAAGGGATTCTTACTATAAAGCAAAGCGCCAAGTGAAAATTCGCTTGGCGCTTTGTTTTTATACGGCAATATAGTTACACATTAAACATGAAGTGAATCACATCACCATCTTGTACTATATATTCTTTTCCTTCACTACGCAACCTACCTGCATCGCGGGCGGCAGATTCGCTTTTATAGGTAGTGTAATCGCTATAAGAAATTACTTGAGCACGAATAAAACCGCGCTCAAAATCGGAGTGAATTACACCTGCTGCCTGCGGAGCCTTTGTGCCTTCGTAAATAGTCCAAGCACGTACTTCTTTTTCTCCGGCAGTAAAATACGTTTGTAGTTTCAATAACTTGTAAGCAGCCTGTATAAGACGGTTTAAGCCACTTTCTTTCAAGCCTAAATCTGCTAAAAACACAGCGCGATCTTCAGCACTTTCCAATGATGCAATATCGCTTTCTATGGCAGCAGAAATAATTACCACCTCGGCATTTTCTGTTACAACTGCATTTCTTACAGCTTCTACAAAACTATTACCGGTTACCACACTTGCCTCATCTACGTTACAAGCATAAATTACGGGTTTGGCAGTAAGCAACTGTAAGTCTTCTACATACTTTTTGTCTTCTTCTTCTACGGGAGCATTGCGAGCGCTTTTACCTTCTTCTAAATGCCTCTTATAGATTTCTAAAACATCAATACTGCGTAATACTTCTTTATCGTTGCTCTTAGCTAACTTCTTTTGTTTATCCAGCTTTTTATCAACGCTTTCAAGGTCTTTCAACTGGAGTTCGGTATCAATAATTTCCTTATCGCGTACGGGATTCACGCTGCCATCTACGTGAATAATATTGGAGTCTTCAAAACATCTTAACACGTGAATAATGGCATCTACCGACCGAATGTTTCCCAAAAACTGATTACCTAATCCTTCGCCTTTATGAGCGCCTTTTACTAGCCCGGCAATATCTACAAATTCAATGGTAGTAGGCAACACGCGTTGTGGCTTTACAATTTCACTCAATCGGTCTAAGCGTTCATCGGGCACTGTAACCACACCTATGTTGGGGTCTATGGTGCAAAAAGGAAAATTGGCAGCCTGCGCCTTTGCCGAAGAAATTGCATTAAAAAGAGTTGATTTACCAACATTGGGCAAACCCACAATACCACACTGTAATCCCATGCTTTATTTTTTTGAGCGGGCAAAAGTAACAATATGCTACAGCCAAAAAAGTAGATAATTACAAAAAGAATGGGCTGCCAATAAAAATCGGCAGCCCATTGCACGCTTATGCTTTTTACTTTATAAAATAATGGTTTTGGTTTTAGAACCAATGGTAACGGTTGCCTCATTATCACAAGCACCGCTTCCGAAATCTATTACGCGTGGCAATTTCCCGGTAATAGTAATGGTAACTTTTCCTGCTGTAAAATTACGCTTTCCTTGAGCACAACTTAAATCGCGCACTAAAGGATTGGCATCGTCTATTGTAGCTGTAAAAGCAAGTCCCGCAGCCGTAGTTCCTGAACTTGAACCTGTAATTGAATATTTATCGTCTGCAAGTTGCGGAGTTCCCTCTCCGGCTAGCATTTCTCTAGTTCGGGAAGAAGTCCATGTAACCGTACCATTACCATTGGCCAATGTTACAGCCCCATTTACGGCAATACTCCAAGTTAAATGATTGGCACTGTTGTAACCGTTATTAGTTACTGTTTTTGAACTGCTGTTTGAAATTTGGTTTCCATTTACAGAGTAATTATCGAAACTGAAAGTTTTAACCGTACCGGGAGCTTTGTATTTCCCACTATAACTAATTGTTATTTTCCCCTTCCTGAGCTTACCATCGGCTCCCACACAGCCCGAAGAACCAAAATCTATGGTAAGCAGTTTAGGACTAGAAGCCGTATCGTGCGTAATAGTTGCGCACCCACTTAAAAAGCCCGTTGCATCATCGGTTTTAAACGAAATGCTTCCGTTCTCGGCAGCATCATCGGCAATGTTCTGCGCTTCCGAAAAAATACTGTTGGAGGCTGCGAAATTAGTAGCGGGAGCAGTATCGTCATCTGCGGTTTCTCTTTTGCAGGCGCTGAGCATAGCAACGGCAACTATCGCTACCATTACTACTTTGTTTGAAACAAGTTTCATAATTTATTTTTTTAATGTGGTAAACAATACGCGGTGCGACTATTGGCATTTGCAAAAGTTTACTTAATACTTGAAAAATTATTTGTTAAAGATAAAGTTGCTTCTATTTTTGCAGCGGGCAAGTCTTATACGACCAGCTCCTGTTGAATCCTCCAGGGGGGAAACCCAGCAAAGGTAGATGGTTGTAGCGGTGCGATATAAGTAACTTGCCTTTTTTATTTTATACGTTGTGAAGTATTATTCTAACTCTTCCCTTTCTTCATTAACCGTTTGTAAATTCTCTCATTTTCTAAATAAAATATTATGAAATTCTTTATTGATACCGCCAATCTTGAACAAATTAAAGAAGCAAACGAACTGGGCGTTTTAGATGGCGTAACCACCAATCCTTCATTAATGGCGAAAGAGGGAATAAAAGGGCAAGAAGCTATTTTAAACCATTATGTTACTATTTGTAATTTGGTAAACGGCCCGGTAAGTGCCGAAGTTATTTCTACCGATTTTAACGGCATGGTGAAAGAGGGCGAAAAGTTAGCTGCGCTTCATAAAAATATTGTAGTAAAAGTACCTATGATAAAAGATGGCGTAAAAGCCATAAAATGGTTTACTCAGAATAATATTAAAACCAACTGCACTTTAGTTTTTAGTGCAGCACAAGCACTTTTAGCTGCTAAAGCTGGCGCCACCATGGTTTCGCCATTTATTGGCAGAGTGGACGATGGCAATTGGGATGGTATTCAGCTAATTGAGCAAATCAGGTTAATTTACGACAACTACGGTTTTAATACCGAAATTTTAGCCGCTTCTATTAGAACCAGTTTGCACATTGTGCGCTGTGCCGAAGCCGGAGCAGATATTGCTACCTGTCCGCTACCTTCTATTCTTACATTATTTAACCATCCGCTTACCGATATTGGTTTGGCAAAATTTTTAGAAGACCATAAAAAGGTAAACGGTTAATCGTTATCAACCTTTTTCTTCTTACCAAGGCTTCCTAACACAGCTTTAAAGCCTACATTGAAAATTGTACCTTCCAGAGGTGCATAAATTTCGGCAAATTGGGGTTTGCGATAGGTTGGATATGGTTTCACCAAATTGCCATATTTGCTTTGCCTTATATCCAGCATGTTTTCTACGTTGGCGAATACAATTACATATTTCAAGTTTAGTTGCGTATTTAAACCAACTTCCCAAATTGATCTTGTAATAGTACCATCGCTTAAAGTTTGCGGGCTAAACCAGTAAGCATCTATACCGGCACTAAAGCGTTTAAATAATTCATAGCCAACCAAGAGCGAAACTTGGTGCGGAGCTGTTATGGCAGCGGCTTTGGTAATGCCGCCAACGGTGTGTGTGTGTGCAGTAAACGTATATCCGGTAGCAAAAGAAAACCCTCGATAATATAATTGAAAGCGTGTTTCTACTCCTTTGGTTTCTATATTACCACTTCCATTGGCAAACATCAACTCTTGGCAATCGAGTGTAATGCAGTTAGAAATTGGCCTTACTTCTGCCAATAACGGACGAAATAAATGCGTATAAAACCAAAGCTGTGAAAGTGTGATATTAACGCCATTGAAATTAGGCAGCGGAGCCATTAACTGAAGCGTTCCTCCGGCAGAAAGTTCCGGCTGTAAACCCGAAGATAGTGCTCGCACATTTCTAAAATTAAACTCCTCACTTTCACCTTGAAAAATGGTAGGTAATTTATAGCCCATACCGCCACTTAACCTTGTAACAAAATGCCGATGCCATTGCTGCATAAGAGCAACAAAAGGCAATGGCACAAAACCTTTTTGCAAATTGTAGTCGCCACGAAAACCTGCCTCTAATGTGGTTCCGCGTTTAAACCTACCGGTGTATTGCATAAAAAAACCCAGCGTTTGGTAGCTATAATTTCGGTGGGAAACCGTATCTTTTATTTTATCCTGAAAAGCATCTGTACGCACATCTACACCAGCAATAACGGTGTGATTATTTTTAGTAAAACTATAGCTCACTTCGCTCACCGATGCCAACTGCACTCCATGAAACTTGTAATCGGGCAAAGCAATAGTTCTATTGAAATAGTTCATTGCCTGCCGCACAGTTATTTTTCCTTTACTGTGGAGGTTGTATTCCAATAAAAAGTTAGTGATGGCTTGGTGTGTACCGTTTTGCTCAAAGTAATTATATACAGAATCGTTTCTACCCTTAATGTATTGCAAAGTTCCGCCCAAACGCGTTTCAAAAGTATACTGCCCGCCTAATACTATTTGGAGGTTTTTCCCTGCATCAAAATACAGTTTGGGAGCCACGTACACACGCTGCAATTTGGGATACTCCACAAAGTTATCGTTGTTCCAATCGCGCTCTTTTTGATTGCGATACATTCCTGTAAAAGTAAAACCAAACCACTTTGCTTTCTCGCTTAAATAAACGCCTGCATCTACCGAACGAGTGCTCTCTATATTTAATAAAATATCGCGCTCCGGCTCGTTTTCTATTGGCTTTTTTGAAACTAAATTTACTACTCCTGCAATAGCATCGCCACCGTACAAAGTAGAAGCCGGACCTTTAATTATTTCTATCTGCTGTAAATCGAGTGGCGGAATTTGTGCTATTCCTATACCGCTGCTTAATCCGCCAAATGTGGCAAAACCATCTTTCAGAAACTGAGTGTATTTACCGTTCAAGCCTTGTAAGCGAATATTAAAAGTGCCTGATGTGGCAGAGGTTCTTTGAACCTGCACACCTTGCTGCTCCTTTAATGCGTGCGAAATACTCGATGGCTTATCAATACTACGCTCCGTCATTTCCTCATTATTTACCACATCGATGGCAATTGAGTTTTCTTCCTTGTGCCTATTGGTTCTGGTGGTAATCACTGTTATTTCCTCTAGTTCAGCTTCTTTAGACTCAAGATACACAAGTGTAAATACAGAATCTGAAACAAGCACATGCTTCTTTACTACCTTCTTAAAATAACCCATTAGCGAGAAGTGAATCTGCCTACTACCTTGCGGTACATCTTGCAAAGTTATATAGCCCAAACTATCGCTCACGGCTGCAATGGCAGTTTCCGAAACACTTGCCACCACGTGCTGCAATGGCTCATATTCCTCATCTTCTTCTTGCTTCACTACTTTGTACTTTAAAGAGCAAGTTGCCTGCGCAAGGAGCATTTCGCTTGCGGCAACAAACAATAAGCAACAAAGCACTATCTTTTTCAACGGTGGTTTTTTATGGTTAAAAGCAGTTTCAAGTTCTATGCCAAATTTAACTAAAGTGCAATGAGATATGCCTCTAAAATACTCCAAACCATTGGATACATTTCCTCCTTAAATGCAGGCAGGTCGCTAATTTCGGCCCAGCAAACTCTTTCAATTCCTTCTTCGGTTTGAGGAACTAATATTTGCTCGCCAAGCGTGGCTGTCATTTCAAACCAATGTGTTTCCTTTATACAACACTCCCCTTTCATTTTGTAGCAATGGAAGGTTACAATATTCTGTTCCGAAGCAGTTTCTATTTGCACTCCGGTTTCTTCCTGCACTTCCCTAATTGCTGTGGTGCGAAGCACTTCACCCGCTTCCATTTTACCTTTGGGCAAATCCCAATATCCATTTCGTTTAATTAAAAGTATTTGATTGTGCTCGTTAAACACTATACCACCTCCGGCATAAACCAAGCGCAAATGATGCTTAAACATAGCCAATACATCGCTTGGTTCTTTTACCGAAATAAGTAAGCGAACATCTGACCTCCCATCAAACAATACCGAGCTTGGTTGTAATAGTTCCAATAACTCTGCTTCTGTTTTTATTACCTTTCCAAAGAGCATTTCTGCCTCATTGTC
This sequence comes from Chitinophagales bacterium, assembly GCA_019638515.1. Taxonomy (NCBI): domain Bacteria; kingdom Pseudomonadati; phylum Bacteroidota; class Chitinophagia; order Chitinophagales; species Chitinophagales bacterium. The sequence continues at coordinate 91,357 of JAHBTS010000006.1, forward strand.
GGGCAATTGTGGAGATGTTATTTTCAAAAATGTAGTGTTAAACCAGATGGTGTATGTTTGCGCCATGATTTTAAATAATACGATTGCTGGCGAAGTAGCTGAATATTTGCTCGAAATAAAAGCAGTAGTGCTTTCTCCCGAAAGTCCATTTACGTGGGCAAGTGGCTTAAAAAGCCCTATTTACTGCGATAATCGCAAGACCTTATCTTTTCCGGAAGTACGTTCCTTTCTTAAAAAAAGTTTTGCACAATTTATTCAAGAAAAGTATCCCGACTGCGAGGTAATTGCAGGTGTGGCTACTGCGGGCATTCCACACGGAGCCTTGGTGGCAGATGCCTTGGGGAAACCTTTCGTTTACGTGCGCGATAAACCCAAAGCACATGGGCTTGAAAATAGAATTGAAGGCTTCCTTGAAAAAGGGAAAAAGGTAGTGGTAATTGAAGACCTTATTTCTACCGGAGGCAGCAGCTTAAAAGCAGTAGATGCTATACGCGATGCCAATGCCGAAGTACTCGGTTTAGGTGCCATTTTTACTTATGGTTTTCCTAAGGCCGATACGGCATTTACCAATGCGAATTGCAGTTATTTTACCTTAAGCAACTACCCTATTTTATTAGAAATTGCTGCAGCAAAAAAATACATTACCGCAACCCAACACGAAGCGCTGCTGCGCTGGTATCAAAACCCCGAAATGTGGTATAGCCAAAACTTTACTGTATAACACTTATTTACACGCATGTTTCAATCAATTTCAAGAGAACAATACACCCCCAAGCAAGCGGGTTTTTACTTTCCGGCAGAATTCAGTCCGCAAGACGCCATGTGGCTTTCGTGGATACATAAAGAAGCTAGCTGGCCGGGAAAAATACATACGGTTTACGAACCTTATTGTCGTTTTATACTTATGGTGGCCTCGCATCAAAAAGTACACATAAATGTTGCCGATGCCGCCATGAAAAATTTTGCATTACAGCAGTTGCAATTGGTGTTGCCTTCTTTTCAATCAACGGCATTAAACAATATAGAGTTTCACTTTAATTCTACCAACGATGCATGGTGCCGCGACCACGGACCTGCTTTTTTACTCAATAAAAACTCCAACGAAAAAGCTATAGTAGATTGGGGCTACAATGCTTGGGGCGGCAAATACCCTCCTTACGATTTAGACGATGTGATACCTACGCATATTGCTAAAAAATTACAGCTAAAAGTTTTTGAGCCAGGCATTGTAATGGAAGGCGGCAGCGTGGAATTTAACGGTAAAGGCACACTCCTTACTACCACTGCTTGCTTACTCAATAAAAATAGAAATCCGCACCTGTCGCAAAAAGAAATTGAATACTTCTTAACCGAATACTATGGTGTAGAGAATATTCTTTGGCTCAACGATGGCATTGTGGGCGATGATACCGATGGACATATAGACGATATTACGCGCTTTGTGAATGAAGACACCGTAGTTACGGTAGTAGAAGAAAACAAACAAGACGAAAACTATTACCTGCTCCAACACAACTTGAAACTTCTAAAAACAATGCGGCTGGAAAACGGAAAACAACTCAACATTGTGGAGTTGCCCATGCCTGCTCCGGTGGTTTATGAAGACCAGCGCCTGCCTGCATCTTATGCCAACTTTTACATTTCTAACCAAGCAGTAATTGTGCCAACTTTTAGAGATGCCACAAACGATACAAAAGCATTAGACATTCTGCAAACATGCTTTCCCACTCGACAAATTGTAGGAATTGATTCTACCGATTTAATATGGGGCTTAGGCAGTTTCCACTGTCTTAGCCAACAAGAACCAAGCGTATTGTAAAAGACTTTTTTTGAAGAAATAGAAAACTTTTAGTGTCAAAACAACATATAAAATTTTCACAATCTTATATTCGTTGCACACTACACTTCATCTTCTATCTTTTCAAAAAAAATGAAACACTACTGCCTGCTTTTACTCGGTACTCTATTATTCGTAAACACAAACGCACAACGCAACTATGCAGCCAATGTTGAAATTGTGCGCGATAGTTTTGGCGTACCCCACATATTCGGAAAAACAGATGCCGATGTTGCCTACGGCTTAGGTTGGGCTACCTGCGAAGACGATTTCCAAACCTTGCAATGGAGCCTGCTTGCCGGTAAACACCTTATGGCACGCTGGAAAGGAAAAGAAGGAGCTATAATAGATTATGCCGTACAGTTGATGCGTGTAGGCGATTTTGTAGAAGCACATTACCACAATTTATCGCCAGATGTACGCGAGTATATAGAGGCGATGGTGCTTGCCGTAAACAAATACGCAGCATTGCACCCCGAAGAAGTGATTGTAAAAAAATCGTTTCCCGCAACAGGAAAAGATGTGGTAACAAGCTATATGCTTTCCTACGCTTTGCTTAGCGGTGTAGATGGACCACTCCGCAAAATTATAGATGGCAAACAACCTGTGATAGATATGAAACAAGCAGGGAAAGGCTCCAATACTTTTGCTGCCAATTCTAAATTCACCAAAGATGGGAATGTATATCTCAACATCAATTCGCATCAACCACTAGAAGGTCCACTCAGTTGGTACGAAGCACACTTGGTAAGCGAGCAAGGACTAAACATATTGGGCGGAACTTTTCATGGAGGTGTTACAATTTTTCACGGAGTAAATGAGTATTTAGGTTGGGCACATACCGTAAACGATTTAAGTCTGGTAGATGTTTTTCAATTGCAAATGCACCCAAAAAAGAAGAACCATTACATTGTAGATGGTAAGGTGCTGAAATTAGAAACCGGTAAAGCCAAAATGGAAGTAAACCTGAGTAAGAAAGGAAAGTTTATTCTTCCCGTATGGAAAAAAATATGGAACAGCATTTATGGCCCCACCCTTGTAACAAAGCAAGGAACATTTGCAATTCGATTAGGAGCTTTGCAAACATGCAAAACCATAGAGCAGTATTTCCGCATGAACAAAGCAAAAAACTTTACCGAATGGAGAGGCGCATTAGACACACTGTCGGCCGCCATGATGACCTTTGCTTATGCCGATAAATACGATACCATTTACTGCCTTAGCAACGGATTAGTTCCTAAGCGACCCGAAGGCTACGATTGGAAAAACACCGTACCCGGCAACACACAAAAAACACTTTGGACAGAATTTCATCCGGTAAAAGATTTGCCACAAGTACTCAACCCAAGTTGCGGATACATTTTTAATGCCAACAACAATGCCTTTGAAGTAACCTGCCCCGAAGAGAACCTAAAGCCCGAAAACTTCAATCCAAACATGGGCTACAGAACGGGAAAAAACAATCGTAGCAAGCGATTCTATGAAATGATTAAAAACTATTCGAAGATTGATTGGAACGATTTCTTAACCATAAAATACGACAACCACTATCCGCAAACAGAAGTAGGAATGCCATTCCGAAAAATAGTTTTAGACGATATTTTTGAACTTAAAGAAAACGACTATCCCCCAATAGCTTCACTCATTGCCGATATGAAAAAATGGGATCGCTCCACCAATGCAAACGATACCATTGCCTCCATTTTTCTAAAAGCATTTTGGGGCTTATATGAAGAATTGGGTAATAGCGACATCGAAAAAAAATGTGTAGAAGATAAAAGCTTTCGCCACCAACTGTATGTAAAACATATTACCAAAGCTAAAGAAGAACTACTGCGCGATTTCGGAAAAGTAAATATCCCTTATGGGCAACTATTTGTACACGAAAGAGGTGGCATAGAAATGCCGGTTTCAGGAGGTCCCGACCAGTGGAGAGCCAAGTATCCGCAACCCTACAAAAATGGAAGATTTAGATCTTGGATTGGAGAGTCATATATCTGCTTGGTTAAGTTCACTAAAAACGGCCCCGAAATCTCTACGGTGTCGCCCTATGGAGCTTCCAATAAGCCTACATCTAAACACTATACCGACCAAATGAAACTCTATTCAAACCAGCAAACCAAACCAATGCCACTACAAAAAGATTACTGGTATAAACATGCCGAATCTATTTACCACCCCCAATAGCAATCTGCTAATGCTATTGTAAATGGAATACTGCTGCTAAATTAGATTCAGTAATGTTTGCGATTTTAGCTTTGTTTCTTCCCATTCTTTTTTACTGCTACTATTAGCGGTAATACCACAACCCACATGCAATACCAACCGCCTGTTTTGAATTTCCATGCAGCGCAAATTCACAAATAAGTTTATTTGATCGTTCATATTCACCGGGCCTAAAAATCCGCTATAATAAGCGCGGTTGTTTCTCTCGTAATCTGCAATAAAATCAATGGCCTTTTCTTTCGAAAATCCCGCAACGGCAGGTGTGGGATGCAGTGCTTCTACCAATTCTGTCCAATAAAAATGGGGAATGTTTTCTATAGTAAAAGTAGTGCGCAAATGAATAATATTTCCGGCTTCAACTGTTTCCGGCCCTGCTAGCATTAGTTTCACTTTTGGGTGTGCGCTCACCACTTGTTCAATATACTTGCTTACAATTTCTTGCTCCTGCTTTTCTTTATTACCCCAATGCGCTTTTGCTTTCCGCCTTTTCTCTTTTGCCTGTGTGCCAGCTAAAGAATAAGTACTAAAAACTCCTTTTGAAAAATGAAGTAGCAATTCTGGCGAAGCACCCAACCACAACCCTCTCTGAGGAATAAAAACAAGGCTTACAAAACTCCATTCGTATGTGTTGCAAATTTTTAGAAAGAAATTTATGGCATTAAACCCTTCAGGCCTTTTATGCTTAATTGCCCTTGCCGTTACTACTTTTTCAAACTTTCCTTTTCTTATTTTTTGCTTTGCTCTTTCTACATACAACCGAAAAGTTTTGCGCGACATGGTGCGCACTTTTCGCCTTATAGAAAAGGGTTTTACTTCGTTTGGCATTTCTTCCTTCAAGAAATCAAAATTTGTAAAGTCGGGGCGAATAAAAACCGTTTTACTTTTTTCGTCTTGCACAAATGGCGCTACAATAAAACCTTCTTCACCTGCAATTGCTGCAAGCGATTCCGGAGCATACAACTCGGCAGTATTTTGAACCACTACCTTTACCTCTTCTGTATTGGGCAAGCGGTAAATGGCAAATGGAAAACCCAAGGCCGTGTTTCTTTCAAGCAGCCGTTGCAAATTTTCCATTAATACTTGTTGCACTTTCATTGGGCGCTAAACAGCAAATTTTTTCATTAAATACACAGCCGCACTAAACGGCACGCTATCGTTGTAAATTATTTACATCTAAATAAAATCTAAAGGTGCGCAACTCGTTATTGATAATGTTAGCTTTGCAGTATGCAATTTATTCTAAAACTATTTTTAAATTCTCTAGCAGTACTTATTGCAGCCCAAATACTGCCGGGTGTAGCAATCCCAGACTGGGGATATGCCATTTTGTTGGCAGCAGTACTAGCACTCTTAAATGTTTCTCTAAAACCGCTACTTATCTTTTTCACTTTACCATTCACCATTTTTACACTTGGTTTGTTTTTATTGGTAATCAATGCTGGTATTATTCTTATTGCCGATTGGATTTTAGGTGCCGGTTTTGAAGTAAAGAATTTTTGGTGGGCATTGGCTTTCAGCATCATTCTATCGCTACTCAACAGTCTATTTGAAAAACTGGTGATAAAAAATGAAGTGCCACATAACGCACCAAAACGCGAAGGCGATATGCAGGTTTTTGATAAAGACGGCAACCGTATTGCTTAAACCTTTTTGCATCGTAAAAATCTGAACCAGCAAATTACTGTTATGAATAATTTTGTTCTGATAATAATATGCTCACTTTCGCTGGCAGCTTGTAAAAACTTAGTACCTTACACCGATGCATTGCGCCAAAACCATAACTGGAGCGATGCACAAATCAAAAAAATTCAGTTCTACACCTCAAGAGAAATAGTGCTCCAACGCCAGCTTTCGCAAGATGAAACCGTAATTCAAGGTGGAAAAATCAAAATAAAAGACGGTAGAAAAATCGAAGAAATTATTATTCAAAGAGGCACCCCCGGCATTGCCATTGCCGTACCTTCAAAAGATAGAATTGAAGTAAGTTTCGAGAAAGACGACAACCACTATTTACGCTTTGGAATAAACCCAAATGCAGGAACTAAATTCACCCTTTTAGCCACAGATTGGAACAATGGCATAGGCAAGGTAAACTACAGCGGCAAAACCTATTACACATCGCCCGATGCCGCTTACACCATACTGATGGTGGACTTGCGCAAGATTCAAAAAACGGAATTAAACCAACGTGTTGCCAAAGGCAGAAAAGTGCAATAAACCATTTCAAGCATGAAAATACGCCTCATTGTTTTTGGAGAAACCAACGTAAAACCCGTAGCCGAAATATTGAGCACATACAGCAACCGTATTCAACACTACTTCCCCTTTGAAACAATTGTACTGAAAGCCACCAATGCCGATGAAGAAGGCGAACTATTGCTAAAAAAAATAGAACCCGCTGCATTGCTAATTCTCTTAGACGAAGCGGGAAAAGAATATACCTCAGTTCACTTTGCAGAGCAGTTGAATAAATGGATAAATAGTGGCGGCAAGCAACTTACTTTTGTAATTGGTGGCGCTTATGGCTTTTCAGCAAAAATATATGAGCGCGCCAATGCCAAGTTATCGCTCTCCAAAATGACTATGCCGCACCAATTGGTACGTGCTGTTTTTGCCGAACAGCTTTACCGTGCCTGCACCATACTAAAAAATGAAAAGTACCACCACTAAAAATGCAAATAGCGGCAGCCTCTACTTTCTTAACTATTTGTAACATCGCATAAATTATTTCGGCTTTGCCAACCTCTTAATACTATAATTCGTTTTATTTGCTGAAATGCCTTTTAATAATCATCTGTTAAAGCTATTTGTTTTTATTGCCGCAATGGCATCGCTCGATGTGTGGGCAACACACTACCGCTCTGGCGATGTTACTTACGAACTCATAGCTCCATTTACCTACCGTGTTACCATAAGAACTATTGCTGAAGATAATGCTGCAGACCGCGACACAGTGAGAATAAACTGGGGCGATGGTTCTCCGGAAGAAGTGCTGGCAAGAACAAATGGCCCTATCGTGGGCGGCTTTCACAAAGGGGAATTTATTGGGCTTGGCTTTAAACGAAATCTATACATCGGCACACACACATATCCCGGAGTGCCGCCCCCACCCAATAACTTTTATGTAATTTCTTTTTACGATCCGGCTCGTAGAAACGGTATTACCAACATCAACAATGGTGTTTCGGATCAAATATCTTTTTATGTAGAAGACACACTCCGCTTTCCGGCAGATATTGCAAGTATAGGCTACAACAATTCTCCCATCTTTCGCCAAGATCCTATTGATTACGGCAATGTGAACCAACTGTTTGTTCATAGCCAAAACCCTTGGGACTCCGATGGCGACAGCCTTACCTTTGAGCTTGTAAGTCCTTTGCAGTATGCCAGCTTACCTGTGCCCAACTGGCAAAATCCGCAAAATATACCAACCCCAAACGACCCTACCAACCAGTTTAAAGTAGATAAATTTACGGGAGAAATTTCATGGGATGTACCAAAGCAAATTGGGCTATTCAATGTTGGCATTTTGGTAAAAGAATACCGGAGAGGAATTTTAATGGGCACCATCCTGCGCGACTTTCATATTATTATTGACAACAAACCTAACCGCCCTCCGCAAATAGCAGCACTACAAGACACTTGCATTAGAGCAGGCGATTGGTTACAGATAAACGTAACTGCCAGCGACCCCGATGCGGGGCAATTGGTTACCCTTACTGCCGATGGCGGTCCATTTATTGATGTACCTAACAGTTTGGCTCAGTTTACAGCACAGCCTCCGGGCAACCCAACATCAGGACTTTTTGAATGGCAACCCGATTGCAATCAGGTACGCAGGCAGCCATACACAGTAGTGTTTGCTGCTCAAGATAATTTCTCACAAGGTGGTAGCCAATTACCGCTTACCGACAACGAAACTTGGCTGATTGATGTTGTAGCACCTCCGGTTAAAAACCCAACTGCTACCGTAGCCGGAAACACCGTAAACATTACTTGGCAAAATCCATACTTCTGCGCTTCTTCACCAAACTTCAGAGGCTTTTCTGTATGGCGCAAAATAGGCTCCAATCCGTTTGTGCCAACCTATTGCGAAACAGGATTAGATGGTAAAGGCTACACAAGATTAAACACAACACTCACCCAATCTTATACCTTTCATGATAATGATATTGTACGTGGCCAGCAATACTGCTACCGCATTTTAGCACACTTCAGCCGATTTTCTCCTAATGGTATTTTTGAATACGATAAAGTTGAAAGCGTACCTTCGGTTGAAATTTGTGTAAACGTACCGCTCGATATTCCAGTAATTACCAATGTAAGCGTAAACACAACCAATACGGCAACAGGTAGTAGTTTTATTGCTTGGAGTAAACCTCGCGTGGGCTTCAACCAGTTAGACACCATTCAAACACCACCGCCATATACTTTTGAAGTGTATAGCGGCATTGGTTTTAACCTAGCCAATGCAACCCTGGTGCAAACCTATACGGCAAACAGTTATGCCACCCTAAACGATACCACATTCCAGCACAACAACATCAATACACAAACCACACCCAACAGCTACAAAATTGTATTCAAATCCAATGGCGATTCCGTTGGCGTAACTACGGTTGCATCTTCCATATTTTTAACCGCCAATCCGCTCGATAAATCCATCTTGCTATCATGGCAAGAAAATGTGCCATGGTCAAACGATAGCTTTGCCATTTTCAAGAAAAACAATACCACCTCAAACTTCGATTCTATAGGCATTTCGCACACACACGAGTTTATTGATACCGGTTTGATAAACGATTCCGTTTACTGCTATTATGTGAAAAGTTTTGGGCACTATTCTGTTCAAAACTTAAAATTCCCGCTCATCAATTTATCGCAAGAAAGCTGTGCAAAACCCGAAGACACCGTAGCACCATGCCCACCCATACTTTCGGTAACAAACGATTGCGATAAATTCAGCAACAGCACATGGAACGACAGCACTTTTGTAAACCACCTCAGCCTAAGTTTCACCAATGCTTCAACCTGCGACAACGATGCCCACCACTACAATATTTACTTTGCCGAAAACGGCACCGATTTTATCTTTATAGACTCTACTGCCGATACTGTATTTAACCACACCCTTACCGATAATTTAGCAGGCTGCTACTTTGCAACCTCAGTAGATAGATTAGGAAACGAAAGCCCTAAAAGCCAAGTAGTTTGTATTGACAACTGTGCTTATTACCAACTCCCCAACACCTTTACTCCCAATGGCGATGGCAAAAACGATGTGTTTAAACCATTCATGCCATATCGTTTTATATCGCGTATTGAAATGAGCATTTTTAATCGCTGGGGTGAAAAAGTTTTTGAAACCACCAATCCCGATATCCTTTGGGATGGTACCGATTACAAAACAGGGAAACTGCTGAATGATGGAATTTATTTATATGGCGGCTACTACTACGAAAAACAACGTACCGGAGAAATAAAAAAAACATTGCCACCCAACCAAAAAGGAGGCGGTTTCATTCATTTACTTAAAGCAACCTACTAAATCCGATACCAAAATCACAAGCAAATCACCCATTGCGGGAATCATAAATTATCCTTCACAAAAAATAATTTTGAATTCGCTTTTGTAATTTTGAATAGTGTATTTCCTTTGCAGTCAGCACAAATTTCAGAACCAAAACAAACACAGTTTTATGCCACGTAAAAAGAAACAAGAAGAGGAAGAGGAATTAGAATTAAACAACGAAGAAGAAACAGACGAAGATGTAGAGTTTGAAGACTCCTACGAAAATGCTTCCGATGAAGAATCTGAAGAATCTGAACCTTCTGAAGACGATTTGAAATCCATGGAAGGAATGGAAGAGTTTGACGACATGATTGAACAACGCAGTTCAGGTCGCGGACGTTCCAAAAAAGCTAAAGGCGATGATGACGATTTAGGCTTTGGCGATTTTGGGAACGACAACTTCGATGACTTCGCAGACGATTTTGATGACGATTTCTAATATATGTCACAACCTATTCGAGTTTTAGTAGCAAAAGTTGGATTAGACGGACACGACCGCGGGGCTAAAGTAATTGCCACAGCCCTTAAAGATGCAGGAATGGAAGTTATTTACACCGGCTTACGGCAAACTCCCGAAATGGTTGTGAGCACAGCATTGCAGGAAGATGTAGATGCCATTGGCGTAAGTATTCTTTCTGGTGCACACATGACCGTGTTTCCTAAGATTTTGGCATTGCTGAAAGAAAAAAATTTAGAGCACGTATTAGTTACCGGTGGGGGCATTATACCCGAAAGCGATGCTACACAACTCTATGCTTTGGGTTGTGGCAAGTTGTTTTCACCAGGCACTCCCACTGCAGAAGTTGCACAATACATACAGCAACAAATCAACCTAAAAAGAGTACTACAATAAGTAGGTGCTTCTTAGCTTAAAAATAAGATGCCTGTTTCTTTGATGTGGAAACAGGCATTTTTGTTTTCTTAGCTTTGCCCCTGTTATGAAAAAAATACTATCTGCGCTTTTACTTTCACTAACCATCACAAGTATTATAGCATCATCAGGAGATACCATTAAAATACAGGCACACAATAAAGTTCCTATGACCTGGTATGGCAACTACGATACTTTTGCTGTATTCCCAGCTGCAACCAAACAGTACAACCGCATTATTATGCACTACACCTTGGGCTGCCCAACCAGTGGTTGCTCGCAATGGGACTATACCACTCAAATTTTCTTGATGAAAAAAACAGGTGCCATAGATTCCACCTTATCACTTGTACCTAACTTTACAGTAAACAAAAATACCATAGACACTTTTATTTACAGCAGCACCCCCACCATAAAAACAAGTTTCAACAACAATACCAAACAAACCGACACACTCGCTGCCGATTCTTTCTTGGTAAGAATATTTGCAGACACCACCACTCCATACATACAAACCGACTCGTTTACAGCTTGGAGTGCCAACTACTACAACTACTTGTTTGACACTACAGGAGCAAAAGTAGATTCATTTTGGATTGCAGCCACCGACACCAAATTTGTGTACAAAACACAGGTGTACAAAAAGTTCGATGTAATGGAACCATACGAACTCGGCAGAGTAATTACACCTTATGGCGGCTACTATGCCAAAACTTGGAAAAACGAATACCGATTCGATATTACAGATTTCACCCCGCTCCTACACGATACCGTATTCTTTCGTGCATTTTATAGTGGCTGGAGCAGCGGCTTTACTGTAACCCTCGATTTCGATTTAATAGAAGGAACACCCGCACGCGAGGTGCGCTCAGTTCGCAATATTTACAATGGCGATTTTAGCTACGGCAACCCAAATAATCCTATCGAAAACCAACTTACACTAAAAAATATTCAACTTGCCAGTAACGAAACGCAAGCTAAGTTGAGGTTTACACCCACCGGACACGGATTTGGTGCCGATAACACCGACAACTGTGCAGAATTTTGCAATAAAACCTACGATGTAATGGTGAACAATACATTGGTTGCAACCCAAAATATTTGGCGCGATGATTGCGGTATGAATCCACTCATGCACCAAAGTGGTACATGGCTATACGACCGCGCCAACTGGTGCCCGGGCAGCAAAGGCTTAACCCACGAATTTGAACTTACACCCGCCATTACACCTAATAACTTTTCGCTGCAGGTAGTACCCGAGCCTTACGAAGATTTAGACCCCGCAGGTTTCAATCCTATTTACACCATCTATTCACAACTCATTACCTATGGCAACCCTAATTTCGCCTTAGATGCCGCCATAGAAGATGTAATTGCACCCAATGCACACGATGCATACAAACGCTTCAACCCAATTTGTGCCAATCCTAAAATTATTATTAAAAACAATGGAAGTACGCCACTTACCTCTGCTAGAATTTACTACGGCATAGAAGGCAAAGAATTATTCTTCTATAACTGGAACGGAAACCTTACCTTTAACCAAACCGAAACCGTATCGTTGCCATACCGCACCATTAGCGATTCGGCACACCATACTTTTAAAGTATGGATTGGGCAACCCAATGGCACTACCAGCGATAACTTTATTTGGAACGATACCCTGCGCGTACCCACTTTAATACCACCGCGCTACGATAGTACTTTCAATTTTGTTCTAAAAACAAACAAAGATTTCCAAGAAACAACCTGGGACTTAAAAGACGATGATGGTAATATCTTATACGAAAACACTACGCTTTCTGCCAGCAAAGTATTCAATACCACTTTTGAACTTACCGAAGGCTGCTACCAGTTTACACTCAACGATACAGGAAAAGATGGCCTAAGCTTTTTTGCCAACCAGCAAACTTCCGGTATAGGCTACGCACGCTTTGCAAAAAACCCGTCTAACGCAGTCTTTAAAACCTTTGAACCCGATTTTGGAACACAAATTTCGCAACAATTTATTGTTGGCAACCCATATATTTTTGTTCCTTCTGCCATAACTGAGTTAACCCCAATGAAATCGTTTCGCACCTTCCCCAACCCTGCACAAAATATGGTTACATTAGAACTATCGTTCCGCACACCAACTTCTTTCCAAATAGATATGTATAACATGATGGGAAAACAGGTAAAAACCATTTTTAATGGAACGGGCGAAAATTTTGCACTACCTATTGATGTTGCCGAACTTCCACAAGGCATGTACCATCTAATTATTTCCGGAAAAAATTTTTCGGAAGTAAAAAAAGTTACTGTAATCCGATAAATTTACCCCATGCCTGCCAACCAAGCAACTATTGACGAAATACTAAAGAAATCGCGCTTACTCAAGCAACGTTTCGATACGCTGAAATACAATACGGCAAAGCTTGAAAAAGAATTGGAAGAAACCAACCGCCAGTTGCAAGAACAGCAAGAAATTAATGCAACTTTAGGTGAACAAATAAAAATGTTTAAGTTAGCGCAGCGTTTAACGGAAACAGGCGCAGCAGAAAAAGGCGAGCTGAAGCGGAAATTAAATGAAATGATACGCTCAGTAGATCTTTGTATAGCGCAGTTATCGGAAGAAAATGGAGCATAACGAATCGTTGCAGCATATACAAGTGGCTATTGCCGGAAGGCAGTATCCACTAAAGATACGCAAAGGTGAAGAAGAAAAAGTGCAACGTGCCGTAGCTTTGGTAAATGATAAAATAAATGAATACCAGCAGGTATATGCCGGCAAAGATCGGCAAGATTACCTTGCAATGTGTGTGTTGATGTTGGCTGTTGAATATGAAGCCCTTAAAACAGGCAGTCTTCACCAGAAAAGTAATGAAAGCGAACAACTTTCAGAAATAAACCAACTGCTCGAAGCAGTACTATCATAACCGCTCTTTTCCGCATTACTGCACCTACTTAGGTTAGTTTTTCTGCCACCCAACACTGTTAAACACTGAATGAAAATTCATTGAACTCGATTGCGCGGGCGTATATCTGCGAGTAACTTTCGGCTAAATGATTCATCCAAAAACTGTATTCTATTCATATAAATATAAACCAACCGTAACATGATTTACATCATAGCCGCCATAGCAGCAGCATTAGCAGGTGTAGCAGTTGGCTTTTTCATTGGCAAATCCAGCAGCAAAAGCGCAGTTGAACAAATTGAAGCAGCAGCAAAAGAAACAGCCGAAAAAAAGTTAGCCGATGCCGATAAAAAAGTAGCCGATGCGAAAACACAAGCAGAAAAAATACTTGCAGATGCACAACGCAATGCCGAAAACAACAAAAAAGACAAAATGCTTGAAGCAAAAGAGCATTTTATACAACTAAAAACCAAGCACGAAAGCGAAGTTTTAGAACGCAGCAAAAAACTTACCGAGCGCGAAACCAGCTTAAAACAACAACAACAAGAACTATCTAAATCGCAGGCCGATTTTTCTAAAAAAGAAAAAGAAGTAGAGCAATATCGCGATAACTTAAGCAAGCAATTAGACCAACTAAATGCTAAAAAAGAACAGTTAGAAAAAAGCCATGAAATTTTTGTTCAAAAGCTAGAACAAATAAGCCACCTATCTAAAGAAGATGCTAAACGCGAATTAGTAGAAAGCATGAAAAAAGCTGCCGAAACCGATGCGCTTTCGTACGTTAAAGCAGCCATAGACGATGCTAAGTCCAAAGCCAATAAAGAGGCAAAACGCATTATCATTCAATCAATTCAAAGAACAGCCTCAGAGGTTACAATAGAAAACACCGTAAGTGTATTTAACCTCGATAGCGATGAACAAAAAGGGCAAATTATTGGGCGCGAAGGAAGAAACATCCGCGCACTCGAAGCCGCAACCGGCTGCGAATTTGTGGTAGATGATACGCCCGAAGCCATTATTATTTCCGGTTTCGACCCTATTAGAAGAGAAATTGCACGCCTCAGTTTACAACGCCTTGTAACCGATGGCAGAATTCACCCTGCAAGAATTGAAGAAGTAGTAACAAAAACTACCAAGCAACTCAACGAACATATTTTAGAAATTGGCGAAAGAACCGTAATAGATTTGGGCATACAAGGCATGCACCAAGAACTTATTCGCTATGTGGGTAGAATGCGTTTCCGCTCTTCGTATGGGCAAAACCTACTACAACACAGCCGTGAAGTTGCTAACCTCTGCGCCACCATGGCGGCAGAATTGGGCTTAAGTCCTAAATTGGCAAAACGCGCAGGTTTACTACACGATATTGGCAAAGTACCCGATGAAGAAAGCGAATTAAGCCACGCATTGCTGGGCGCCAAAATATGCGAGAAATACGGAGAACACCCATCGGTAATAAATGCAGTAGGTGCCCACCACGATGAAATGGAAATGAAATTCGTGATTGCACCTTTAGTACAAGTTTGCGATGCCATTAGCGGTGCCCGCCCCGGTGCCCGCAGAGAAATAATGGAAGGCTATTTACAGCGTATTAAAGACTTAGAAAACTTGGCTGTAAGTTTTGAAGGTGTTGAAAAAGCTTATGCCATACAAGCAGGAAGAGAACTGCGTGTAATTGTAGAAGCCGATAAAGTGGATGATAAAAAAAGCGAGGAACTCTCTTTTGTAATATCACAAAAAATAGAGAAAGAAATGACTTATCCCGGTCAAGTAAAAGTTACCGTTATACGCGAAAAAAGAAGCGTAAGCGTAGCACGCTAAATCTCTTTTATTCAATATAAAAAAAGCGCTGATGAAAATTCACCAGCGCTTTTTTTATTCTCTATTTTACAATTATTGAGCCCCAAAAATCATGCCCTCAAATTCAATATTGCTTACTCCTTAATCCTTATTCAAAATGGCGGCCCTATTTGCCGGCCTTCGGTTTATTTGCCACTTAAAATCTTTTAAATAATACTGCTCTTGCGGCAATTGCTTAATGGGCGTAAACACCGCTTCAGGCTTTTTCACAAAGGTTATTTTCTTCATTTTTTTATCGCCAAAATACATCCACATTAGAGCGCACTTTGCCAAGTTGGCGCCCATTATTTTTCCATTGTCTTCTTTACCAAAATAAAGGCTTTCGGCATTTTGTACCACCTTTACTCTATTGAGTTCTTGGTTAAAAAAATAACCAAAAATGTTTTTCCCTTTCACTTGGTCGTAAAAGCCGAAAGAACTTGGCGACACAATAAATCCATTGCGCATCATTTTCAGTTCATCGGGCTTTTTATCTTTAATGGTAAGAAAAATGGTGTCGGCAGTCATTTGCACACTATCGTTCCAAAGCACCGGAGCATAATGAAAACGAAACATAGAGTCTTCAAACGAATAAAAAAGCGAATCACAAACTCCTTGCATTCCTTTCATAAACATACGTACTTTATGGTAGGCGTAAAACACACGCGTACTATCCGTATCGGATCTTGTAAGGCTTTTAAGTGTATCGGCAGTTAAAAAAAGCGAGTCGCTTTCCAACTTGTAAATCAACACCGGATGTTGGGTAGCTTTAATATACTGCCGCGCCTCGGCATATTCACCATAGTTGCCAATAATAGAAACTTCCATTGAACTATCGCGCCATTCAAAATTTTTATAGCAGCGACCAAAGCCTACTTTCCGTTCGTAAAAAAGGCTATCGGTAAACAGTGTTTGAGGGGTATTGTTTACCACCGTTCCTGCGCCAAACGAGGCAACATCGTTTTTACTATCGAACCAACCATTATTGCATTCTATATTGCTTTCCTTGTTTACAATTTTTGTTTTCCCAAAGAAGTAAGCAATGTCTGTCTTCATATCGTAGTGCAGCGTATCGGAAGTTAGGTTGTAATTGGGATCTGTAATCACAACATCATTTCTAAAATGCACCATATTGGTTTGCGAAAAAAAGTATCCTTTTTCGCTGGTAATAACAGATTCGTTTCGTATTACTTTTCCTCCGGTAGTGTAGGCAGAAGTTTTGGTGGCAGAATTGTAAGTAAGTTCATTGGCAAACAAGGTCATGTTTGGAGTTGCCAGCTTTACATTGCGCTGCAGGCGCGCGGTTTTATTATTGCCTGTATAATACAACACATCGCTGTAAGCATCTATGGTATCTTGCTGAATATGCACATGCCCAAAGGCATCTACTGCATTAGAATCGCGCTGTATTTTGGCGCTATCGCAAAACATAAAAACATCCTCTTGCTTTAACTGCACATCGCCAGAAAGTATGGTATAGCGTTTACCGTCTATATCCGAAAACCGCAAATAATCTGCATGTATTATTTCAACTTCTTTAGTTTGCTCTTGTGCATATACAGTAGTAAATACTGTGCTTAAAACAAGGAACACACATATTCTGCAAAAGCGTTTCAAGTAACTGCAATAAGGTTTTGCCCACAATGGTTTTTTCATGTACCGGAAGTGAAACTATGCAATATGCTTGCACTTGCAAAAAGTGTAGCCATTGTTTTAGTTTTTTTGCTTCCACACATCTCTCTTTTTAGGTTTCCATGCACGGAAGTTCCAACCTAAGCCTGCTGTAACTTTCAACTCATCTAAGCGACTTGGCATCGGTGCATTCCCAAAAGTTTGCCCAACCACCCCTTGTGCTTTCAAAAAAAAGTGAAAGAATAAGCCCACATAATAATTGCATCCGGCAGAAAGCGAAATAAGTGGCGCTGCCGAGAATGCACTTTTTTGCAACACACCTTCGCTATTTTTATATGCCGTTTGCACCAATGCCATACCGGGTGTTAGCCCAACGTAAGGATCGAAACGCCCTGGTTTTAAGAAGTGATAATTTACACCGCCAAAAACAGAATGGTTGGCAAGTAAACCCTCTGCATTCTTCTTTGCCGTGCTAAACGATACCCACACAGCACCCGTAAATGCTGTTCTATCATCTAAAAACAAATCCATATCGCCCGCCACATAAGCAGCAAGGTATTTCTGCGAAAATAAATATCCCGGAGCTACATTGCCCTGCATTCGAATACAGCCTTTTCGAACTTCCCAAATTTTTTGTGCTGCAGCTTGTTGTATAATACCACACAATACCAACAGCAACACTACGCGAGCTATGCTTTTTTCCTTTTCCATAGTTTTACAATTTTGTAGTTAGCACTTAAACTAATTAATAAATGACCCTCCCATCCGGCATGTTTATGCGTGTGAATTGTTACCACACCTTCGTTGTTTTCGTGCGCATCTAACTCTTCGCCCAAATGCAGCATGTATTGTGTGGTTAGCGAAATATCGAAACGCGGTGTAATGTTGTAACTGCAACCCACTCCTGCCTGCACTGCCGAGCTAAACCGCGAAGCCTTGGCGCCATTAGGTCCGTTTATTTTCATAATAGACTCATCGAAGCAATGCCCCGCCACAACGTATGGCGTAAACTTTCGCGTAAATTGACGTGGATTCAGCAGATAAAACATTACACTCCAACCTATGTGAATATCGGTTCTGTGTGCCTTACCGCGCACATCGTTGGTAAACACATCGGCAAACCATTCGGTATTGAGCCTATCTATTAACTGTAATCTAACATGCCCGCCCGCACCAATACCCACGCCTTTGGGATTGCCGTGCGAAAAACTACTAATGGTACTGCGTAAACCCAACGAGAAATTACCACCCTGATAACGCAGCGATTCCTTGGTGTAACCCATCTTTTTAGTTAATGAATCTTGGGCAGCTACCTGCCAAATGGCAGCTATGCAAAACAATAGCACAGCAATACATTTTCGGATAATGTTCATAGCTGAAAATTTAGCAATAAGAAGAAAATGTAAAGCTGCTGTCTGCTACTTAAAACGCAGAGAAAAATGCTGTAGTATCTGAATCTATTAAAATGAACATATTTATTTCTTACTAAACTTAAATTGTGGAGAATCTCTTTTTGCGATTTGTAATTCTAATTTTTACATTTGCTAAAACAACAATTCAGATTCTATATGAAAAAACTATTTACAATTTGTTCAAGCCTGTTTGTTTCAGGTGCTTTATTAGCTCAAGTATGTAGCCCAACACCGCCACTTTCTGAGCCTAAATTTGATCCAAAACCAGATTCAGTTCCTTGCATGGTAAAAAATCAGGCATACGAGCAAACCTTTAAGTTCAGAATTCCAGATGCTGCCGGAAGCTTTACTATTAACTGGATGGCTATTGATAGCGTAACCAACCTCCCTACAGGTTTAACTTACGAGTTAAACAAACCATTGGGTTCTCAATACAATGCAAACGAAACTGGTTGCGTAAAACTATCAGGAACACCAACTTCTGCTGCAGGTCAATATCGTTTAGGAATTTGGGTAAGAATTAAAGTAAACAACGCTCTAACTTTACCTGGAGAACTTTATGAAGTTGCCAGCAGCCAAAACGCTCCTGATGCAAACAAATACATTATTTGGGTACGTTTGAAAGACCAAGCCGGCAATACTTGCCCTTGCGTTGATACAACTAAAACTACTACCAACGATATTAAACTATACACCGGAACAGAAACTATGTGCCCAGAGGTTGGTACCACTCCAAATGGAATTTCTGATGTGCAAAGCGCTATCAGCCAATTGAGCATTGTGCCAAATCCGGTTACAAATGCAGCCGTAGTAGAATTTGTTTCTGAAAAAACAGCTGCTTACACTGCAAAAATCACCAACTTAATTGGTAAAGAAGTTATGCGTAAAAGCGTAGAAATTAAAGCCGGAAACAACAGCATTTCTTTCAACAGAAACGAGTTGCCTGGTGGAGTTTACTTCTTCTCTCTTACCGATGGTAAAGGTTTAATTACTAAACGCTTTATAGTAGAATAATTTGTTGATAACTTATATTCCTTCAAAGCCTCTCTAACCAAGAGGCTTTGTTGTTTTTTAGAAGTTATGTTTCTTTGTATCACATTCATCACCAAAACAAAACAGAATGAAAAAATTAAGTTTTACACTTTTATCGGCATTGCTACTTTCTTTTGGAAGCAATGCACAATCGCTACCTTGCGGTAATTCGGGAGCTGCTGCATGTACCGCAGTTGCACTTTCCTACAATGGCTTTGAGAATCCCGATAGTATTGAATGCTTTGAAAGCGGAGTAGCAGGCGAAGTAGTAGTTCAATTTAAAAACTTCACCAACTTGGTAATTCCCGGAACAGGCCCTATTACCGTTTACTACTTGCGTATAGACTCTATTTTAAATTTACCATGCGGAATTTGCTGGAGCACCAATAAATCAAACAATGTGTTTACAGGTGGCGAGAGCGGTTGTATTAAATTCAGTGGCACTACTACCGACCAAGTTGGTCAATACAAACTAAAGCTGGTTATAAAAGCACAAATAAATGCCGGTTCATATAATCCGCAAGCACTTATTGATCCACCGGGAGGTTTAGAAGCACACGAAAACACTATACCAAACGTAAAGTTATATGCAAAAGTAAAAGCAAGTGGCAGCACTACTTGTGCAGCGGTAGATACCTCTGCCGGAGCTACAAACAAAGTTGGCAATCCTGCTAACTGCTCTCCCAACAGCATTGGTGAAATTGCTACAGCCATCAGCAGTTTAAAAGTTACACCATCTAATGTAAACTCAACAGCTACCGTAAGTGTTTTTGCTAACGAAAACAGCAGTGCCAATGCATTTGTAACCGATATTGCAGGCAGAGTAGTTTGGTCAAAAAATATGGACTTAACCACTGGCGAAAACAACTTTGTATTTGAACGCAGTGGTATTTCATCCGGTTTATACTTAATGAATATTGCAATTGGAAACACCCATATTTCTAAGCGTTTCAATATTACTGAATAAGACATCAATTGCCTTTTTAGTAAAAAACCCGCGCGAAAATTCGTGCGGGTTTTTTGTTTTACACCAAGCAGTAATTACATTCGGCAGCTAATAATAAAAATCTAAAATTAAACACATGAAAACTATCCAAAATTGGTTAGATGAATATGCAGTGAGCCACCAAAACCCTACCAACAAAAAAGTTCATTTTGTATGTGTGCCCGTTATATTTTTCACTATTGTGGGTTTGCTTTACAGCATTCCATTTCCACAATTGGTAGATTTAAAAATAGTAGAATTTAATGTTGCCACCATAGCATTGGTATTGGTAACACTTTATTACCTCCGGCTTTCGGTATCGCTGGCAATCGGTATGTTTCTTTTTTCATTCTTATGTTTAGTTATCTCACAGAGCATCGTACTGCAATCGTCTAAGAGTGTTCTTGCCATTACCTGCGTAATACTTTTTATTATGGCATGGATATTTCAATTTTGGGGGCATAATATCGAAGGCAAAAAACCTTCGT
Source organism: Chitinophagales bacterium (assembly GCA_019638515.1). Classification (NCBI taxonomy): domain Bacteria; kingdom Pseudomonadati; phylum Bacteroidota; class Chitinophagia; order Chitinophagales; species Chitinophagales bacterium. The sequence continues at coordinate 112,148 of JAHBTS010000006.1, forward strand.
TCTTAAAAGACCTGCAATTTCTAATGATTGGACCGGCATGGATTATGAGTTTTATCTATAAAAAACTCGGCATTTCTTATTAAACCTTTTTCATTTTACAGTGTTTTACATTCCAAAAAAATATATGAACAGAAATATTCTGGCAGCAGTGTTATTACTTGTTACTTGCCATTTCTCATTTGCAGAATCGCCCGATACCAAAACCATTGTAAACAACATGCTTAACGCAATTAAAAATGCAAAAGGATATACTTATACCATGCGTGGTTCTGAGCGTATTTTAGGCAAAAATGATATGCGCGTTACCGAGGTTTTCACCAAAGTAAATATTGCACCCAAAAAGATTTTTGCACGCGTAATGAACGATCCCAACAAAGGAACCGAAATGCTATATGCCTACGGGGAAAGAGAAAACAAAATTCTAGTAAAAGCAGGCTGGGTTCCGGCATTAAAACTTTCGCCTTTCAGCAGTTTGCTCATGAAAGAACAACACCACTGCCTGCTAAGTTCCGGCTTCAGTTTTTTCTTCAAAAATATTTCTGAAGGCATAAAAAGAGCCGATGCGCAAAACGAATTTAACAGCGTATTCAAAATAGAAGGAGAAGTTACCTTTGATGGTCGCAAGTGCTACAAATTGGTGATAGAAGATCCTACCTATGCCGTTACTGCATACACCGGGGTAAAAGGCGACAACCCATACACCTTGGCTCAAAAATTGCTTATTCCCGAATACTTTATACAAGAGGCCAATGGTATAAAAAGCATTGATGATAACTTAGAAGGCAAAAAGCTAAAAGTTCTTACATCGTATGCCCGCAAAAGTGTGGTGTATATTGATAAGCAAAGTATGTTTCCCATTTACCAAGAAATGTGGGATAATAAAGGCATATTCGAGAAATATGAGTTCAAAAACTTGGTTGTAAACCCTTCGTTTACCGCCAACGAATTCAGTAGCGATTACAACGATTACAACTTTTAAAACTGCCACTTCATTCCAGTTTCCATTTCGGCATTACAGAACCCATATTCGCTAAAAATTATTCAAACAATAGCATGAAACCATGTGCGAAAAAAACATACCTTCGCACTGCGTGTATTTTTGAATAAAGAAAATTGAAATAATGCCAAAAGTTACCATAGATGGTGTAACCGTTGAAGTAGAACCGGGCACCACCATTATGAATGCCGCCAGAAAAATTGGTGGCGATTTAGTGCCACCGGCAATGTGCTATTACAGTAAATTAGAGGGCAGCGGGGGCAAATGCCGCGTTTGCTTAGTTGAAATATCTAAAGGCAGCGAAGCAAACCCAAACCCCATGCCTAAACTACAGGCAAGCTGCTGCACCCCAATTGCCGATGGCATGGAAGTAAAAAACATGACCAGCCCTAGAGTGCAAGATGCTCGCAAAAGCGTAGTTGAATTTCTACTTATTAACCACCCACTCGATTGCCCGGTTTGCGACCAAGCCGGAGAGTGCGACCTCCAAAATTTAAGCTTTAAATACGGCACCGAAGGTACCCGCTTTACAGAAGACAAAAGAGTTTTCGACAAAATAGGTATTGGCAACAATATTCAGTTGCACATGACCCGCTGCATACTTTGCTATCGCTGCGTTATGGTTGCCAACCAACTTACCGATAACCGCATACACGGTGTGATGAATCGCGGTGATGTAGCCGAAATTTCTACCTACATCCAAAATGCCATACATAATGAAATGAGTGGCAATATGATAGATGTATGTCCTGTAGGCGCACTTACCGATAAAACATTCCGCTTTAAAAGCCGCGTATGGTTCTTAAAACCTTACGATGCACATAGAGATTGCCCAACCTGCAGCGGCAAAGCCACCGTGTGGATGTTTGGAAAAGAAATTTACCGCGTAACAGTGCGCAAAGATGTATATCACGAAGTAGAAAACGATGAAAACGGAAAAGCAAATTGGATTTGCAATACCTGCCGTTTTGAAAAGAAAAACCCAAGCGATTGGCACATTGAAGGACCACGCAAAATGGAAAAATGGAGTGTAATTAACCAAAATAACTATACACGCCCAATGGAGCAAGTTGAAATTGATGCAGATACCCGACTTTTAGCAGGCAGAAAAGAAGATAGAAAAGCCATTAGTATGAATAACACGCTTTCGCCTAAGCAAGTATTGAGCGATGGAAAGTAAAAACACGGCAAGCGATGGTTATGTTTTCAATAAATTTCAACCTTGCAATTTCATTTAAGAATTATCACAACCTTTGAGCAGCAGAAGTAAACAATTATGGAAACAGCATTTTTAATAGAAAAAGGTGTATTGATTTTGGTAATTTGGGGAATTACCATGCTTATAGCATTATACTCCACCTTTGGTGAAAGAGTTTTTGCCGCATACTTCCAAGACCGTAGAGGGCCTAATAGAGCCGGTCCGGGAGGTTTTTTGCAGCCACTTGCCGATGGTGTTAAAATGTTTACCAAAGAAGATTTTATTCCCAACACTCCCAATAAGTTCTTATTCATTTTTGGTCCCGCCATGTTTATGACTACGGCACTTATTACAAGTTCTGTAATTCCATGGGGCGATAAATTGCACTTATTCGGATACGATATTTCTTTACATATTGCCGATATAAATGTTGCCATACTATTTGTTTTTGGTGTAGTTTCTATTGGCGTATATGGCATTATGATTGGTGGTTGGGCTTCGAACAATAAGTTTGCATTGTTAGGAGCCGTACGCGCTTCTTCGCAGATGATTTCGTACGAAGTAGCCATGGGGCTTTCTATAATTGCGCTTTTAATGCTTTCCGGCACATTAAGCATCCGCGAAATTGCAGCGCAACAAGGCAAAGAATTTTTGGGCATCAGCGGTATGAATTGGAATATCTTCTACCAACCACTCGGCTTCCTAATTTTCTTAGTATGTGCCTTTGCCGAAACCAACAGAACACCATTCGACTTACCCGAATGTGAGGCAGAATTGGTAGGGGGTTACCATACTGAATACTCTTCGATGAAACTTGGATTTTTCTTGTTTGCCGAATACATAAACATGTTTATTTCAAGTGCCATTCTTGCTACGCTTTATTTTGGCGGATATAACTATCCGGGCGTGGGTTGGGTGGCAGATCATATTGGCCCCAATATTGCTACCATACTAGGTGTAGTGGTGCTATTTGCCAAGATACTATTCTTTATATTCTTCTACATGTGGGTGCGTTGGACCTTACCTCGTTTTCGCTACGACCAACTCATGAATTTGGGCTGGAAAATTTTGATTCCATTGGCTATTGCCAATATTATCATTACAGGTACTGCAATTCTATTGGCTAATTAAGAGCGGTGATGCGTGGTGTACTTTTAGCAGAAGCTATTATATAAGAAAGAAAAAGCGTTATTTGTGCGGTGGATATTTTTTCGCCATACCAACCTATAATAGCGGCCTCTGTATTTTCTAGCCTATTTGTATTCTACTTAGTAGGAGCATTCTTTACCCCTCGCCTTTCTACCCCTAAGCGCAATATTGCTGTACGTATGGCAATAGGTTCGTTGGTATTTACATTTGGAATAGCAATAACTCATGCAGGCTACAAAACAATGCTATTGCCTTTTGGCTTTTTTCTTCCCTTTTTATTTACACCTTTTCCTAAAGGTGTTCTTAGCGATATTAAAGCAATTGGGAACAAACAGCTACTTACAATACTAGTAGCTTATGTAAGCATTTTACTTTTTGAAATGTGGGTAGCCGATCTTAGGCAAGGAAAAGATATAGTGGTGAAAAACTGGGATTATGCCAATTCCGGAGCTTTTGGTTTTGAGTATTTAAGTGGAAGCATAGAAACATCACGCTTTGTTTTTAACCATATAAATAAGCAAGTAATACACCATTTTGGTGACCACTGGTTGGCCGGATTTTACAGCCATATTCCTTCAATACTACCTTACTACTCTTATGTGGTGATTTATCGTGTTTTAATGGAAGCTATTCTTCTTCTGCTCATGCTTGCATGGTGGCAGGGCGAGAACACAAAGGGTTTACACTATATAGCAGGTATAATAGTATTTACTCTTTTTATGCCTGGTTTGCGTTTTCTAAGGATAGAGCCTATTGAGGTTGTAGATATGTTATGGAGTTGTTCCCACTATCTAATGTTAGCGATGTGGCTATTGGCAATGTGCCTTTTAATTTATGAACAACATACCGCTAAAGGTTATGCAGGTCTTATGCTTTCGGCACTAATAAACCCATTAGCAGCTACGTTTCTTCTAATTGCATCAGTTCTAGCATTGGTAAGCAGCCTTATTAAAAATAGATATAAAAAGGTGTGGACACCGCAAGATATTACTCCTGCTATTGCATTGATTGGAACCATTGCAGCCTCTGCTATTTTTATATACATACTTGCAACCAACAGGTCTGCGAGAACAGAGATAAACCTCTTGCATACCGATAACATTATCAAGATAACTGTAATGCTTGTTGGGATGCTAGTAGCCAACATATTGGTATTACCTTTTTTTTATGGCTTAAAATGTTTAAGCACACTTAAGAACAACAATACCCTCTTCTTACTAATACTATTTTGCGCCATTGGTGCTGCAATAAGCCAAGCAATTATGTTTGGAAGTATGGGGGGCGATACCATACAAATATGGATCGCGTTTGGGAACACGCTTCTTATTCCCATTGGAGGGCTGGGCTTGCTGCAAGCAGCGACCCAGCAAAAAAAAGTTGCGTTTGCATGTATTGCACTCTGCTTACTTTCGTCTGTAGCTGTGGCTCTAAATTTTGGCAATGCGCGCACATTATCTCAAAGTATAGATTATCTAAGCGGTTCTGATAATGAATGGAAAACATGTAGTAAAATGAGCCATGATGAAGCATTAAAATTGTACCATGTGCTTAATAAGCCTACGCTCATAAATGTTGGAATTGGCATTTGCAGTAAAAGAGATACCCCACTTTATGATGAATCAATCTACATGCATCCGGCTCCATATTTACGAGCATTTACACCAGGAGCAGAATTCTACCGTATTACACTTTCCCAGCAAGATACTAGTGATCTTCACGATATTCCACTAAACACTTTTATTCAACAAAGCTATTTGTATCATTTCAATTTTCACGAAAAGAGCAGCAATAGTGCAGAGAGAATGATAGAGGAACTAAACATACAATGTTTGTTACTTGATTCTATAAATCAAGACTGGTGTATTCCTCAAGGAGTGGAGGCTATGTTTCCACGAGTGGAAAAAACAGGTCGCTACACACTTCTTTGGAGAGAATAGCCCTCCCTTCAATAATGAGAATTCTTTACAAAAAGGTTGCTATTGCTTAAACAGGCGTACATAGATATTAGCTAGTCTTCCTAAAATACCATGCAAAAAATACACTACAGCATTTGGTAGTTTTTTAGTAATGGGGATTTTAGTTGCAAAAAGTTTCATTGCTTCTGCTGCTAGTATTTTCCCTTCTATTTCTTGCTTTCTATGTATGAACTCAGGTTTTACAAAATCAACCATTAGAATGATACGAGCTTTATTGGTATAGTTCCAAGCATAATGCCTATTTACCACGCAAAACGACAGTACTTTTCCTACTTCCCATCCTCTTTCCTCGTTCTTAATTCGCAAACCAATTGCAGGATATGGCTCCGGAATTAGCACACCTAAATGATTCCGCACAATTGCATCTGTATCACCAAAGTGCGCACTAAGGCGCGTACCTGGCTTTAACACAGAAACCATAAGTAAACTTAAGCCGGGATAGTCCTTTAGCAACTCCCATGTTTTAGGTAAATATTGCAAGTTTTCCTTGTTGATTACTCCGCCAGAATATAGTACCAAGGTTTGCCAACCTGATGTATCTAAATTGTAAGGCACAAAATTATTCTTGGTTTTGGAACCGTTATTTGTATAAAACGAAATTACCTCGTTTACAATCATATCGGCATGTTCTTCAAGAATATGTGTAAGCGGGTATTCACTGTTTTCATAAAACGCAGGACTACCGCCTTTATACCACTCTTTTGTGATATAATAAAAGGGTTCATTAGTTGTCATAAGTCGAATTTGACAAGTACATATATAAAAACATTGATGTAGATTTCATCTACTTGTACTATAATATTTTAGCTTTGATAACGACTTACCAACAACACAGACTATGAATACCTGTGAATACTCAGCATACGAAACTAAATATCTCGGTTTAAAATTTGCCCGATACAATACCAACTGTATTGATGCAGATTACCTAAATCATACACTCTATAGCGAACAATATGATGTAATTAGAATTAGAACCAGCGCTACCGATAACTGGGCAAATATCAAACTAAATAGTTTAAAATATCCTTTCTTCTTTCATGGAGGCATCCGCAGATATACCGTAAACTGTTTTGAAGTGCCACCACCTCAATTTACGCATGCGAACATATCTTTTGAACTCTACACTACTCAAAATAAACATATACTACAATCGCTTTTTTCAGTATGTATTCAAGAAGAACCTATTGGCTATTGTAGAACGCCATTATTACAAAATATCATAAGTAAAGAAACAGAAACCAACTGTCTTTCAGAATTTTATTGCCATCTATATAACAATAGAGAATATGCCTCGAACTACTTATGGCTCATGAAAGCAGATGAAAATTATATTGGCTTTGTAGCACTTACAGTTTATGATGATGCACTTAAAGTAGATGCATCACTAGCAGGAGTTATTCCTACCTACCAAAACAAGGGTTTGTTTCCCAACATTATCCGCCAAGTACGAAAGTTTTGTATTGAAAACAACTTGCCCAATTTTACCTGCGGAGCAAGGTTAAATAACATGTATAGCCAATGGGCTTTTGAAAAAGAATATATGAAATGTGAAGAAACCCAGTATGTATATCACTTAGTACCTCTATTATCATTTAATCAAGGGCAACACTAACCGCAAACCTTCTACACACAATTAAGCATATAAGTTCACACATGCAATCCGACACTCCAGTTTACTCCATTATTGTACCAGTTTTTAATAGTGCCGACATCTTAGCTACACTCTGTGCGCAAATACACCAAAGCCTTGCAGTAATTGGTGTTTCTTACGAAATTATTTTAGTAAATGATTGCAGCACCGATAATTCGTGGCAAGTAATACAACAAATGCAATGTTACCAAGCACAGCGCATACTTGGTATTAATAAAACTCAAAATACCGGACAGCACCATGCACTCTATATAGGTATGCTACACGCCAAAGGTACTTACTTTGTTACCATAGATGACGATTTACAATTTCCCCCCTCAGAAATAGCATTGCTTATTAAAGAACAACAAAGAACAAACGCTCAACTAGTATATGGCTATCCGCGTGCACGCCAACATTCCATGTTAAGAAATATTGCCAGTAAATTAGCGCTATATGCATTTTGCGCTTTACTAAAAACACACCCTAACGGAAGCCCTTTCCGGTTGCTTAATGCTAAATTATTCCACTCCTCAACTCTTGCAGCTCCACTCATTTTTATTGATGCTATTGTTACTCCAAATACACCTATAATTTCAACTATTCCGGTATTGCACCAGCCTAGACATAGTGGTACTTCCGGTCACAAACTTTATATACAAGGATTATGGGCGTTGCTACTCATGTATGCATACAGCAGCAGTCGTAAAAAGAAATTTGTATATCCTATAATCATTCTTTCAATAGGGGGCATTGGCTTATGGCTAAGTATTTATTGCAGCTTTCTACTTGCAGCACCTCTGCTTATATTATTTATACTACTGCTTCTTATCCATTCATATTGCATATATCAATACACTAAAATTAACAGCCAATCTACAGCCAGCCATCAAGATATAATTGAAATCCAAAAGTTATAGCCCATCCTTCCAAAAGCGAATTTCTAATGATACTCTAGTAACATCGCTTTCTAAATTATATGCACCGCCATGTACTAGGTAGGGCGAAAAAATCAGCATTTCATTTTCAGCAGGGTTAGCACGAGTAAGCATCGGCTTTTTGCCATCTATTTCTACCACACATGGAACCGTATACCTTATATTATTTAACAAAGCTCCTCCTACAGTTCGCCCAATCCGATTTTCATTAAAATAATGACTTCCAGGAATAAGAGCCAATGAACTATTACCCGTGCTACCACTAAGTGGAGCATAAATATTTACAGCATTCCTAAGCCTATCTAACCAAACATCTCTATGCGGTGGGTTATTATCGGCAAGTTTTCCCGGACGGGCTATTCGCAAATTAAAGATGGCAACCATAGGATAGCGTAATGCTTCATTTGAATAAAAATCGGCAGCATCTACATGCTTAGCTTCTACTGTAAGCGGCTGTTGAAGCACTACAGCAACTCTATTTTGCACTTTAGAAAAATCTATTGGGAAATGAGCAATATTCCAGCCTTTTTGAATTGCATGAGCTACCATGCTATGCGTAGTATCATTCACAAAATCATGATACCTTTCCAGAGAAAAGTTTTCGAGCTTAGTAATACCACATTGCAATAACACACGCTTTACTAATTCTGTAATTCCTGACTTTACCTGTAAAAAGTCCTCTTTATCTAAAAACGGTTGTATAGTATAGCCGTCCTCATCAAAAGGTGTTTCAGCTAAAAGATTATCATCTTGTTTTAATAGCATTTGGTCTGCACCATAAACAATAGCTCCATTTAATTTAAAACAGAGTTCATTTACACCAATCTGAAAACACACATCTGTCATAGTTTTTCCTTATCGCAACCAAAGAACTAAAAAAAATAACTATTCAGTATAAATTTCATCTACACCAACTGCAACAATAAACATACAAGCAATTAAAACATTTTTCGTGCAGTTGTGGTAGTTGTTGTTTTAGAACTTTTGAGCATCTTTAACCGCTGCTCAAAACGCAGTTGCCATATTGAAAACTACTACCAACATTACAGCCATAATACCTGCATATAACGAAGCCAACCGCATTGGTTTGGTAATAGAGCGCGTTAAAGCACATGTGCAGCACGTAATTGTAGTAAATGATGCTTCTAAAGACAATACCGCCCTTGTTGCACAGCAGCATGGCGCACAAGTAATAAACCTAACACTAAATGAAGGAGCGGGCGCTGCAACCCGCATCGGCTGCGAAACAGCCATACAAAACGGAGCAGACATTATTGTAACAATTGATGCCGATGGCCAACACCACCCGGATGAAATACCCTTACTGGTAACTAACCTCCTGCAACAAAATGCAGGAATAGTATTTGGCGGCAGACAGCGCACTCCCAATATGCCTATCGAAAATAGATGGGGCAATCGTTTACTTTCAGTAGTAAGCAGCCATTTATTCGGCACAAGCGTAGGCGATACTTTAACCGGCTTCAGGGCATTTTTCGCAACCGCATTTCCGGCTATAAAATGGGAAAGTAACCGCTATAGTTTTGTAGCAGAAATGGCAGCAAAAGTTGCCCACAATAAAGTGCCCTGCAAAGAAGTAACCATTAGCACCATTTACCACGATAACAAAAAGGGAATGCGTAAACGCGATGGCATTAAAACACTTTTCTTACTCTTTTGGTGGAAAATTACATGGTAAATAGCTGCGGTTACCTTCCGAGCTAAATCATATATTAGCATCTTTGCTTTTATCCACCATCATTTAATTGAAACAGTATTCACCATGTGCGGAATTTTTGGATTTATACAACACAAAACAACCACCGATAACAAACAATTAGCCATTTTTGATGAATTGATGAAAGCCGCCTACTGGCGTGGAAAAGAAGCATCGGGAGCTGCGGCACTTATAGAGCAAGGCTCTATGCACTATATAAAAAGCGACCTCAATGGCAGAGAACTTGTAAAAGCACCGGAATACCTGCGCTTTAAAGAATCGCTTGCTTCATCAAACATAAGAGCAATGATTGGGCATTCGCGACTTGCCACACACGGTTCGCAACTGGTACACGAAAACAACCAACCTGTAATTCCATCGCCCCCACATTTGGTAATGGTTCACAATGGCATTATTACCAACCCCAAACAGTTGTGGCAACAAATTGGAAAGCAAACACCTCCTCCCATTTTAGATACGGCTGCACTAGCAGAGTTTTTAAACGATACCCTACACAAGCAAAACCTGCCATACAGCATACAAACAATGTATGCAACACTTGAAGGCTCGGCAAGTTTAGCCGTAATTATACCTTCCATATCTGCTGTATTTATTTCTACCAATACCGGATCGCTTTACTATGCCAACTCGCCCGATGGCAGCACCACTTACTTTGCATCCGAAAAAATATTTTTAGATGAAGCACTGCAATTATTCTACACAACACAACCTACCGTTGCTACCCAATTGCAACCATTTACTTCAGCCATTTTTACCAACGGAAATTGCGAATTTATTACCCTAAAAAAAGATACTACAACACCCCAAGAATCGCAACCCGTATTGCATACGGCAACACCCACCGTGCCCATGCAAGAATTTAGTGTGTACGAAAAAAAATCTGCTGCCACTAAACTCTACACCGTAAAAAACGACATCAATATCCTGCGCCAACACAACTTCGACTATAAAACTATTTATGCACTTAAACGTTGCACCCGCTGCATTTTGCCCGCTACCACACCATTCATAGAATTCGATAGCAAAGGCGTATGCAACTACTGCCGCGAACACCAACCCATAAAAGTAAAAGGCATGAATGCCTTAGAAGCTGTACTACAAAAATATCGCAAAGGAACAGGCGAACCCGATTGCCTAATTGCATTTAGTGGCGGCAGAGACAGTTCATACGGACTTCATTTCCTAAAAAAAGAAATGGGAATGCAACCTCTTGCATACACCTACGATTGGGGTATGGTAACCGATATGGCGCGTAGAAACCAAGCACGCATGTTGGGCACTTTGGGCGTAGAGCACATATTGGTTTCTGCCGATATTACCATGAAGCGAAAACACATACGCGAGAACATAAGCGCATGGATGAAACGCCCACACTTAGGCATGGTACCTCTGTTTATGGAAGGCGATAAACAATGTGAGTTTTATGCCGATCAAATTATGAAGAAATACAAGCTCAAACTCATGTTTTTCTTTAGGGGAAATGAACTTGAACGCGATGAATTTAAAACCGGACATTGCGGTGTAAAAGATGCCGATCCGGGAGGTGTAATTCACCATTTGGAGCCGTTTAAAAAAGTGAAACTCATGAGCTTTTATGCTTCGCAATACCTTATGAATCCTTCGTACTTTAACTCCTCTTTTTTTGATACTGCATTAGGGTTTTTCTCTACCTACATTCAGCCGCACCAATACTTATTTTTATGGCACTACATTAAATGGGATGAACATAAAATTATTTCAACCTTGCAGCAAAACTATCATTGGGAAACATCGCCCGAAACAAAGGCTACATGGCGCACCGATGACGGCACTTCTGCCTTCTACAACTATATTTACTATGTTGGGCAGGGCTATACCGAAAACGACTCTTTCCGCTCCCGCCAAATAAGAGAAGGACTGCTCGACAGAGAAACCGCGCTTGCACTCGTACACGAAGAAAACAAACCTCGATATGAAGCATTGCAGTGGTATTTTGATATGGTAGGCTTAGATGGGCATAAGGTTTTATCGGTAGTAGATAACATGAAGAAACTTTATTAAAACACCACTTATTCAAAAAGAAATTTCTAACTAACCATGCCACTTATTTTCACTGCTCATAATTATTTTATTTACTAAATATGCCTCCATGTCGGCAAACGCACTATTTTTTTTAAACGAGGAAGCCATCTATTCCGGCCCCGAACCTTATTTCTACGATAAGAAACAATACCCGTGGGCTCAAACATTAGAAGATAACTGGACAATAATACGCGATGAAATGATGCCAATTATCAGCGGAGAAAAAGCCATTGAACTCAGCAGCCCGTATCCTCCTTCATTATCTGAACCCAGTGCATGGAAAAATATTTACTTCTTCAACTTTATGTGGCAATACCATAAAAATTGCCGCCAATTTCCAAAAACCTATGCCCTGCTAAAATCTATACCCAACCTCACTTTTGCAGAATTTACCGTATTAGAACCCGGCTGCCAAATACTGCCGCATATTGGCGAAACCAACACCACTATACGCGGGCATTTAGGCATTTCTATTCCCGGCAAACTGCCCGAAGCCGGCATCCGCGTGGGCAACGAAGAAAGAAGTTGGGAAGAAGGCAAAGTAGTACTGTTTAGCGACTGCCACCGCCACACCGTTTGGAATCATACAAAAAACCGAAGATTTGTTTTAGTATTCGATATTACACGCAGCGAATTTGCCGAACAAAAAACATGGGTAAATGCACAAAGTTTAGGCGCCATTACCATTAAATACTTAGATGACTTAATACCTGCGCTCAAAAAAACTCCGGAGAATTTAAAACACGCTTTGCATAAAGCCATTTCTTTTTTGTGGTGGGTTTATTTACCTTTACAGAACTTTTGGAGCAGGCTATACTCTTAACTTAAAAACGATTTTAATTAAGTAAGTTGGCAATTTCTCACCACTATTAGTACACAGTTTCCTTAAATTGAAATGGAGTTATGAGTTCGGAAGAACACCTTAAAATCTGTTTAGTAAATGCTCCCGTAATTGGAGTAATGGAGCCGTGGTACGATACACCCGATTTCGGAAGAACAGGACTCGCTATTCTTGCAGGCTACCTGCGTTCAAAAATGCAGGTTCAAATACAAATTATAGATGCCAAGCTAGAGCGATTAAATTTTGCCAAAGTACTAGAACGCATACTAGAGTTTAATCCACATATAGTTGGATTTACAGCCTTCACAAACGAAATAAAACCCTCTGCATACACAGCTGCCCTCATAAAAAAAAATTTACCCGAATGCATCACCGTAATTGGAGGTGTACACATAACAGCCATACCGCGCGAAACCATGCGCGAGTTCTCATCTTTCGATATAGGTGTGGTTGGTGAAGGCGAAGAAACCCTGCACGAGCTATGCCATGCAGTACTGCACAAAGAAGACATTGCAAAAATTAGGGGACTTATTTACCGAAAGCAAGACACCTTACAGCAAACACCACCTCGTGCAAGAATAGCCGACCAAGACAGCCTTCCACTACCGGCTTGGGATTTATTGCCGCCTGCCAAAACTTATTATATACAAAGCGAAAGAGGCTGCCCACTACATTGCATTTTTTGCATGAATCCCAACGGGCGCTATGCAAGAAAACGAAGTGTAGAAAACGTAATAGAAGAACTTAACCTCATTATTAACCAATATCACCCGCAACGCATAAGCTTTGGAGATGAAATTTTTAGCGTTGATATGGATAGAACACGCCAATTGCTCGAGGCAATGATTGAACACAAAATTGGCGAAAAAGTAAAATGGGATGTTCAAACACACGTGCAATACGTAGATTACGAAATGTTTCTCCAATTTAAAAAAGCAAACGTAGAAAGAGTTGAATTGGGAATAGAAACTGGCGATTTAGATATGCTCCGTAAACTCGGAAAAGGAACCAACCTCGAAAAAATTTATGCCGCTGTTGAAGCCGGAAAAAAAGCCAAAGTACCCATCGGAACTTTCTTCTTATTTGGCCAGCCTAACGAAACCATTGAAAGCTTACAGCGCACCGTAGATTTAGCCGTAAAACTAAACCCGGTTTTACCCATGTTTGGTTTAATGACACCCTATCCCGGAACCGAAGTTGCAAAGATGGCTGCCAAAGGCGAAGGCGGCTATAGGCTGCTCACCACCAACTGGGATGAATACAACAAACAAATTGGTGGCGCAATGGAATTTGCCAACCTAAGCAGAAGACAAATTGAATGGTTTCAAGTTAGAGCCTATTTAAAAGTATATTTATTCAATTACCGATACTGGGATTTGCTACTCTTCTTATGGGAATACCGCAAAGCTGCTTTAGAAGTAATAAAGAAAATTTTACTGAAACGAAACTCCATTACCGAGCATTTAAACCTTAAACCACACGATTACGAAGAGGTAATTTACAGCAACTATAAACCACAAAAAGAATCGCTTATAGAAGCACGCGAAAACTGGAATGCGTACCAGATTGAAGAAGCAAAGCGAATTAAAATATTGGCAGCAAACAAAGAAGCAAAACATGATGTTGAAAAAATTGACAGTACTCAATCTGCCGAATCCTGAGCAAATTACACGAAGATACATGTGCAGCTATGTTTCTCCGGAGAGCCTTATGCCTCCATTGGAGCTCATTTCTTGTGCATCCGTAGCACGCCATCACCACCAACTGCAAGTAAATTTGCTCGATGCCATTGCCGAAAAAACAGATACTACACAAACCATTCGCCAACTAAAAGAATGGAATCCCAATGTTATTGTTGCACTCACAGGCTTTGAATGCTACGAACAAGATGTAAATGTTGTGAGAGAAATTAAACAGCAATTCACAAATACCACCTTTATTCTGTTTGGACACTATGCCACTACTTTTCCCGAAGAAACCCTGCGCCATTCCTCTGCAGATTATATAATTTTAGGTGAGCCGGAAATTGTGTTAAACAACCTACTTTCAACACTCATCACACAAGGCGATATTGAACAAGTAACAGGAATTGCTTATCTAAAAAACAACCATTTTCACCTTCAAGGCACAGCCTCCAGAATAAAAGACCCCAACGAACTACCAACTCCCGCATACGATTTACTCCCCCAAACAGGAGCATACTATGAACCGCTGCTTGCACAACCTTACGGCATGATTCAAACTATGCGTGGCTGCCCGCACCAATGCAACTACTGCGTAAAAAGCTATGGCTCCAAGCTATCGCAATTAACTGTAGATAGAATTATAGAAGAAATACAACAGTGGAAACAACTGCATGGCGTAAAAGCCATTCGCTTTATAGACGATACCTTTACCATCAATAAACATAGAACCATTGAATTGTGTAAGGCAATTATCAACCATCAACTCAACATAGAATGGGCATGCCTCAGCAGAGCCGATGACTTAGATGAAGAACTCTTAACTTGGATGAAAAAATCGGGCTGCAAAAGAATTTACTTTGGTGTGGAAACCGGCAGCCAACGTATGCTAGATATTTACAAGAAGAATATTAAAAAAGAAGATGCCTTAGAAGCACTACTCCTCTGCCAAAAAGTAGGTGTAGAAAGCGCTGCCTTCTTTATGGCCGGCCATCCCGATGAAACAGAAAACGATTTTCAAGAATCGCTTGCATTTGCCAAAGATGCCCAGTTAAATTACGCTTCTTTTAATCCGCTAACACCTTACCCAGGCACACCATTGTACCAACAATTAAAAGACAAAATTGATTTCAGTATCTATCCTTACAAAAATGAATGGATAGATAAAACCGTGTACGAAAAATTCGATAAAGATAAAATGCGGTTCTATAAGGGATTCTACCTGCGCCCATCGTACTTCACCAATAACATAGCGGTATTTAGAAATAATTTTAACCAGATATTTCAATTAGGATGGAGTTTACTGCGTTACCTATTTTGGGATAAACAGTTTGTAATTTCCGGGCTTAAAGGAGCCAAAGACAGGTAAGTATGCAACAACGGTTTTATTCTTCTGCTTCCTATTTTCTATTAGTTGCAGCAGCAGTTTGGATGTTGGGATGGTTGGCATTGGCAGCCACGTTTACACATCCTAATGCCGAAGATTTATCGCTTTCGCATCCAACCTTTACGGTAGGACGCTTTCAATTTGTGGTACACACTTTGGCTACGTACGATGGCAGATTTTTCTTAAACCTATTACACACTTTTACACCCTTGGCTTACGGCAGTTATGCCACATATCCTTATATGGCATTAGGCAGTTTAGCTCTTTTCATTGCTGCCGTTTACTTTATTTTCGATACGCTCTTCTATGCAAAAAAAAGTATCAAACTGCTTTTTAGTTTACTTTTTACAGGCATTTACTTTTTGGTAACTCCATCTATACTGCATCAATTGTATTGGATGAGCAGCAGCATGGTTTACTTATGGTCGTGGATATTTTTTTTATTCTGCTGTGGCTCACTTATTCGAGCCATGCAAGTATCATCTGAGCAAACAAACAATTGGTGGGAATGGCTAGCGCTACTCTTACTGCCGGCCTCGATAGGAATAAACGAAATGATGTTGCCGCTCAATGTGTGCTTACTGCTATATACCTTGGCTTATGGTTACTACAATTCAAAATTAGGCTTTGCAGTTTTCTTTGCTGCCATCGGCACTATGTTCATTGCATTTTTTGTAGTGTCGCCCGGCATTACACAGCGTATTTTTATTGAAAGCAGCCGAATAGAAAACTATTCCTTTACTCACAAATTAAGCATTAGTTTACAGCATCTGAGTTTATACACGGTGCAATTTTTTCTGCATCCTGTTATTCTATTTTCTTTAGCGCTTTTAGCTTGTTTTAAATCTGCATTTACAGTTAAAAGCAGGGTGTTTCCGTATTTGCCTTTTCGGTTTATCTTTTTTGCAATTTCTACTCTGCTACTGGCATGGAGCATGATTTCAACATACTATTTGCCTATGGGGGGAGCAGAGCATTTTCCACATAGAATATTTAATTCTGTGGCAGTATTATTCATGCTTCTATTGGCAATTGGAGCACTAGAAAACCTTCCGAATATTGCCATTTCAAATACGCTTAAAATGCTTGTATGTATATTGTGGATTGGCAGTATTTTTTTGTCTGAAAACAACAATATCAACTTAATACGTACCGAATTTTCTAGTGGCCAGTTAAGCACTTATTCCAATGCCATGAAACTTAGGCATACTCAACTTGAAGCGGTACGAAACACTCAAGCCCGTTACAAGCTTGCCATCATAGATACTATTCCTTGCTATCCTACCAGCATTAGCAGAAGCAGCGATATAAAAAGAAATCGCAACGCTCCACATTGGAATACAGCTTATGAATTGTTTTACGATATTGATGCCATTGCGCTAAAAGGAGATACAGTAAATGTTGGCCAATAAAGTAACAACCATTGCGGCTAGAATATTTTTGTTTGCAGCAATAGCAATACTGCTGCTCTATGTGCACACACAGCGTAAAAACTACAACCGTGCCTTTAAAGAAATATTCTTTGTGTACCTATACATAGAAGCCGCAGATGCCGACTCCATACCTTCCACCAGTCATCTATTAGAAACTATACAACATAATTTCCCTGCTTCACCACCGCGCACTACTATTAAAAATATCATACAACACTTTACGTTTCATGGCTCTTCGCCCAGCGGCTTCTTTATAGCTAACAAGCAATTAGGCTTTAGTAGAACATTAGCAAACAGCAGTAACCGCATTCAATTTTTCTTTGTAAAAAACAAGGCTGGTTGGCAAATAGATTCCATAGCAAATGCCGATATTGTGATTGAAAAAATAAATGAACATTCTACGCAACTTAAAGCATTTAGCAAGCAATAGCAGCAATACTATTTTATGTGCACTGCTTACTTTAAAAAGTCAATAGCCGAAGAGTAATTTTTTTTTTTAACCTTTCGGAAAATAAAATGCACCGCTCGCATTCACACAACATAAACCATGCTACATAAACAAGTAATAAATACAGCACTTATTGGAGTTGGCTACTGGGGAAAAAATATTCTCCGAAACTTAGTGCAGCATCCACAATCCGGCAATATATGGGTTTGCGACAGCAGCAATACCATGCTACACGATGCCACAGCACAATATCGCATTGCAGGCATACTTGAAAAAGCAGAACAAGTATTTGCTTTTGAAGGCATAGATGCCGTGGCAATAGCAACACCAACTTCTACACATTACAATTTAGCCAAGCAAGCACTCTTAGCCGGCAAGCATGTACTTATTGAAAAGCCGGCTACCACCTCCTCTGCCCAAATTTTGGAACTCATAAAAATTGCCGCAGAAAAGAATTTAACCCTTATGGTAGATCACATTTACCTCTACCACCCGGCCATTACAAAACTTAAAGAATTTGTTTCTAACACCGAACAAACCGGCAACTTGCTGTATGTAGATTCTACAAGAATAAATCTTGGCATATACCAAACCGATGTAAATGTACTATGGGACTTAGCATGCCACGATATTGCCATTATCAACTACTTAATAAACGAACGTCCAACTGCGGTAAGAACTATTAGCAGACTAAATCCAATACACCAATTAGAAGACCTTGCTTACATGTTTTTACACTACCAATCTGGTTTAGTAGTGCATATAAACGCCTCTTGGGCAAGTCCGGTTAAAATGCGAAAAATGATACTGGGAGCCGAAAAGCAAATGATTATTTATGACGATATTGAACCCACCAACAAACTCACCATCTACGACTATGAACAAGCTAAAGCAACCGATAAAAACAAAAGTAAACTCACAGATTATCGTTTAGGCAATGCCATCATTCCTAAGTTTGAACACAGCGAAGCACTCTTTAACGTAGTAAACGCCTTCTACCAATCTATACATACCGCCACACCGCCCATTGCCGATGGGCAAAATGCATTAGAAGTAATTAAAGTATTGGAAGCTGCACAAAAATCCATAGAATTAGGGGGCGAAATAGTTGAGATTGCATGAACTTTTCCATTGTAATATTCATGTTTAACGAAGCCGGAAATATCCGGAAAGTATATAGCGATGTTGTGGCACAACTTCAACACATGAATGCTAACTACGAAATAATACTCGTAAACGATGGCAGCACAGACGATACAGGAAAAATATGCCAACAACTACAAACCGAATTCCCATACACAAGCATCATTACACACCCCAAAAACCTAGGTATTGGAGCAGCACTCACAGCCGGCTATCATGCAGCCAAAAACGAATACGTATGTGCCATTCCTGGCGATGGACAATTCAATATTAAAGAGCTAAGCAACACTAAACCTTTCAACAACAGCACCTATTATTCCTTTTACAGATTAAAAACCAACTATTCATTTTATAGAAGTTGCTTAACATGGATAAACAGATTGTTTAACCAGCACCTGCTCGGCATATACCTGCGCGATGTAAACTGGATAAAAGTGTATAGAAAAGAACAACTCCTTGCCGTAAAAACGAAACTCACCAGCTCACTTATAGAAAGCGAAATTTGCGCCAAACTCTATAAAATGAATATCATGCCAATTGAAATTCCATCGGAGTATTTACCAAGAACATACGGCATTGCCAAAGGTGGAAGCTGGAAAACCTTGCGCAAAGCAATGATAGAAACATCTAAACTCTGGTGGGAAGTACATAAGTTTACCGTTGAAAAATGAAACTCGCTTTAGCACAACTTTTAGTAGAAGGAACCGAACCGGAACGCAATTTTGAACGTGCCGAAAAACTAATTGCACAAGCAAAAAAAGAACATTGCGATATAGTACTACTCCCCGAAACCATTGATTTTGCTTGGACTCACCCCGATGCGCTCACACATGCAAAACCTATTCCCGGAGCATACAGCAATCTATTTTGCGAATTAGCAAAGCACTATCAAATATGGCTCTGTGTTGGCCTAACCGAAAAAACCGAACATTGTAATTACAACACAGCATTGTTAATAGATACAGCAGGAAATATCATAGGAAAACATCGAAAAATAAACCTACTTACCGTAGAATTTCCGTACTACGCAGTAGGGCAAAAACTAGAAGTATTCGATACACCCTTTGGCAAAATAGGGCTAAATATTTGTGCCGATAATTACATTGACGCCATAGATATGGCACACACCCTGGCACGCATGGGCGCGCAACTTATTTTAGCGCCCTCTTCGTGGACGGTAGAGCATTCTATTACCGAAGCTGAGGATCCTTACCGCGATAAATGGATACATCCACTCAGCGTAATAGCCAAAGCACATGGTATTGTAATTGCCAGCGCCACCAGTGTAGGCTATATTGTTGGCGGTCCATATGAAGGAAAAAAAATGGTAGGTTGTTCACTCTGCATTGGTAAAAACGGCATTATTGCCCAAGGAGTTTTTAATGAATTTGCCGGAGACCTTGCCATTGCTACATTCGAAATGCCAACAACACACTTAAAAGGAACAGAAATAGGATTATCATTACAAAAACAAGGTTTTAAGTTCTATAATTAAACATGAATAATTTTGTTGTTGTAAACGGCATAAAACGAAACATAAACTACCAACGCTGCTCGCGCTGCATTAGCGACAGCACTTGCCCCGGAATTACCTTCGATAAAAATGGCGTTTGCAACTACTGCCATTTACACGATAAATGGGAAAAAATGTATCCCAACAACGAACAAGGTCAAGCAATTTGGAATAAACAACTAGAAAAAATAAAACGCGATGGTAAAGGCAAAAAATACGATTGCGTAGTAGGCATCAGTGGAGGAAGAGACAGCACTTACATTCTTCATTTAGTAGTTACTAAATATAAATTACGTCCGCTTGCCGTTCATTTCAACGATGGTTTCGATAATCCGGTTGGAGGCGAAAACATGATAAATATTACGCGCAAATTAGGGGTTGAACTGCGCACCATTACCAGCGATTGGCGCGAAGCAAAAGACCTTAAAATTTCTTTCCTTAAAGCATCTGTTCCCGAACTAAACGAAGGCACCGATGTAGGCATTGCTGCGGCATGTTATGGCGTTGCTCATAAAGAAGGCATTCGCCATGTTATATACGGGCAATCGTTCCGCACCGAAGGCATAAAACCAATGAGTTGGGCATATATGGTAGGCGATTATGTAAACGATGTACAAAACAAGTTTGGCAGCGTAAAATTACGCCCATGGAAAGCCGATGACCCCAACTATCATTTAGGTTGGAAAGAACTCTTCTATTACAGCATCATTAAAGGAATTAAAGCCCATTCGCCCCTATATTACGAACCCTACATTCGTAAAAATGCCGAAGAAATTATTAAAGAAGCATACAACTGGGTATATCCCGGAGCGCATTATTACGATGATTTATATTGGGCGCTCATCACCTATGTTCACCGCGTAAAGTTTAATATTGATTTTAGGCTAAATGCCTACAGTGCTTTAGTGCGCGATGCACAAATGGATCGCAACTGGGCAATAGAAGCCGTAAAAAAGCCTTATGTGATGGAAGACCCGCGCATTATAGATCTTTGCCTAAAGCGCCTTGCCATCTCTCGTGAACAATTTGATGAGTGGATACAATTGCCACCTAAAACATTTCGCGATTACAATACCGGACACGATACCATGTTATGGCTTCGTCCCTTCATTAAACTTGCCACCAAAATGGGCTTTATGCCGGAAATTGTGTACGATAAATATTTCCTATGTGGCGAGTAATTGACATTAAATGCTTCAATCCTAGAAGGAATTAAACTTCAATTTTGAAACTGCTTTTTTAAAATGGAAACAAACTATATTTTAGGAATAAATGGAGGCGTTCGCCCCGGCTACCAAGATATTTCTGCAGTGCTGATGCAACACGGCAAAGTAATTGCCGCCATAGAAGAAGAGCGTATAAATCGTGTAAAACATACTGCCGGACATTTACCTATTTATGCAATACAGGAAGTATTAAACATTGCAGGCATTACCATACAGCAAGTATCTATAATAGCTTTTCATGGCAGCACATGGCAGCAAAGTATAGAAAGTGTTTTGCAATCACACTTCAATAACTATTTTGGTTATTGCCCACCTATTAAACGCTATCACCACCACAACTGCCACGCAGCATCTACTTATTATCCATCGGGTTTTAGCGAAGCGCTTATTATTACGGTAGATGGCTCCGGAGATGGCATCAGCACTCAAATTGCCATTGGCAAAAACAATTCCATAGAAATAATAGAGCAATACGAACGCCCACAAAGTTTGGGAATGTTTTATGCCATGCTTACGCAATTTTGCGGCTTTACGCGCGATGCCGATGAATATAAACTAATGGGTTTAGCAGCTTACGGAAATCATCAACAATTCAACTTAGATGAAGTGCTGCGCGTACGAGATTATGGCTATTACTTTAAGGAAGATTTTATGGTTCAAATTGTGCCGGGGCAATCGGCACCCTCGCGCAACGAAATGCTGTTTAGCCACGATTTAGAACAGCTCCTCGGCACCACCCGCAGAACACAAAAAGAAATTACAACTGTATATAAAGACATTGCCGCAGCCACACAAAATCAATTAGAAAAAGCATTAACGGCATTAGTGCAAAAGTACATTCACAAAACAGGCATTCGCCAAGTATGTATGGCAGGTGGAGTTGCGTTAAACTGCCTTGCCAATCAAAAAATTGAAGCACTAGAAGAAGTGGAAGCCTTGTTTATTCAGCCAGCATCGAGCGATGCAGGCATCTCTTTGGGTGCCGCCTATTTAGCGAGTGTAGAAACAGGCATCACTACTTTCGAAACACAAACACATACTTTCTTTGGCAATGAATTTACAGAGCAAAACATTACCGAAACTTTACAACGATGCGGTTTACATTTCACACAAGAAGAAAACAACATTGCCATTGCTGCAAAGCAGTTAGCTGCCAATAAAGTAATTGGCTGGTTTCAAGGAAGAATGGAATTTGGTCCAAGAGCCCTAGGCAACAGAAGCATATTAGCCAATCCTGCGGCACCGGATATACAACAAACGGTTAATCATAAAATAAAGTTTCGCGAAGGTTTTCGCCCATTTGGAGCTAGTGTTTTAGAAGAAGATTTTCATCTTTTTTTTGAAGCCCCATGTAGCAATGCACCTTACATGACTAAGGTATTTTATGTAAAAGAAGCATACCGTACACTTCTCAAAGGAGTTACCCATGCGGATGGCACTTGCCGCGTACAAACCGTAAACCCGCAACAAAATTTACTGTACTACAATTTACTTTCTGAATTTAAAAAGCTTACTGGATTTGGTGTGCTGCTCAACACTAGTTTTAATTTAAGCCACGAACCAATAGTGCATACACCGCGCCAGGCCGTAGCAAGTTTTTATGCCAGCGGAATAGATGAGTTATTTATTGGCAAGCAAAGGTTGGTGAAATAAACTAAGGTTTCACAGCCATTTTGCCT
The DNA here is from genome assembly GCA_019638515.1 of Chitinophagales bacterium. Lineage (NCBI taxonomy): Bacteria > Pseudomonadati > Bacteroidota > Chitinophagia > Chitinophagales > Chitinophagales bacterium. The sequence goes on from JAHBTS010000006.1 coordinate 135,187, forward strand.
ATATTCAGCAATAAGCGTTTAAAACCAGGACCGTGCGTACCCGGTTTATTCCGAATGAAACCATCAAAAAACATCTTGGTATAAACCATAGAGAAAAGAGCGCAACTAATATGCTTGAATTTCTTTCCGGCACGCCACAACTCTACTTGCTTTGCTCCATTACGCACCATAGTTTCGTAAGCAATAATGGAGTTTTTGTAAGTAACCTGTTCATCGCTGTTGCAGTAACAAAGTTGTACCGGAGCCTCCGGTTTCCAATCGTACACATTGTTACTAACCAAATACTTTCTAAAAGGCTGCTCCGGGTCAGACTCAAATGCTCTGTAAAACTCAGGCTTCACTGCTTTAAATGCGGTGTCGGGCAATAGTTTATCTACCTCTTCCATTGGATATTCGCCTGTGAGCAATGTAGGCAAAAGCGTATCAATAGGACTAATAAAAGCCTCGCCCACTCTTTCAGGCTGACCTATACTTTCATAATAGCCTTTAAAAATATATGCCATGTAGCCCGGATAATCGTAATGCTTATTTCTACCTTCATAAATAGTGTAATAAACATCGTAAGGACCCGACATTGGCGAATTGGCAGTTACCTCATATCTATTGGAGTATTTTTCTTGAAGCAACTTATGTGTGGCAAGGCATGCATGGCCACCTTGCGAATAGCCCGATAAAAAAAGTTTATTAAATCCCGCCACCCCAAAACTTTCAATTGAATCTGTAACGGCATTCATCATATCAACCGTAGCATCGGCCTCGGTTTGGGCATGTAAATATAAATGGCACCGCTCCCCGCTTGCCATACCAACATAATCCGGCATTAGCACAAAATAGTCATCGGAAGCATACGCCATACACACAGCCTGCTCACCACGAAAAGAGAAAACGCGCTCCTTGCAAATTTCTGTTCCCTGATTGTAAACCATCATAGGCAGCACCCGCTTTTCGGCAATTGGGGCAAATACCAAACCCGATGCTTTTACAATGCTTCCATCGGCATAAGTAGTGGTATAAAGTACATCATAAATATTTATTCCCTTTTTGGCAGCAAAAAAAATAGATGGAATGCGGTTCTTTTTAAACAGTGCTTTCAACTCTTCTTCGGAAAACGATTTTACCAACCTCTTTTCGAGCAAAACACCAGCCACAGCAGGCGTTTCGGCCATTAAAGTTGAAAAAAACAACCATAAAACAAGTGTTGAAATAGTGCGCATTCTTTTAAAAAGGAACGCGAATTTAATAAGCTGCTGCGGTATAAATTGCTAAAAATAAAGGCTCTTTTGTTAAAGTTATTTACGTAAGTAGTTCATACAAACGCTGTGAATAAGTCCTAAAGCAAATAAGTTGAAACCGAATAAGTTTACATTCGCATAAAACCAACTCAAGTTGAGCAAGAATATTGTAATTATTCCCACCTATAACGAACTGGGCAACATTGAAAAAATGGTGCGCAAAGTAATGTCGTTACAACCCGAGTTTCATTTATTGGTTATAGACGATGGCTCTCCGGACGGTACTGCCGATGTAGTAAAAAAATTGCAATCGGAATTCGATACACGCTTGCATTTAATACAGCGAAGCGGAAAATTAGGTTTAGGTACTGCTTACATTGCAGGATTTAAATGGTCGCTCGAAAAAGGCTACGATTATATTTTTGAAATGGATTGCGATTTTAGCCACAACCCCGATGATTTAATTCGCCTGCTCCGCGAAGCTCAAAACGGATTCGATTTAGTAATTGGTTCGCGCTATGTAAAAGATGGCGGCTTTGTAAACTGGCCCATGAGCAGAATTTTACTTTCGCGTATAGCATCTATTTACGTGAATTTAGTTACTTGGATTGGTATTGCCGATACTACCGCAGGCTTTGTATGTTTTAAAAGAAAGGTGCTGGAAAGCATTCAACTGGATAACATTAAGTTTATTGGCTACACCTTTCAAATCGAAATGAAGTTTGCCACCAAACAATTAGGATTTTCAATAAAAGAGATACCAATTATTTTTACCGAGCGCGTAGAAGGTGTGAGCAAAATGAGCACCAATATTGTAAAAGAAGCTATTGGAGGAGTATTGCGCATTCGGTGGAATAGTTTGTTTCATTCTTATAGAACAGAATGAAACAAACTATGATATTACACACCGTGTAACTATTACAAGTATTTAAAATTAAAATCTGGCGATAATCCGAGCACACTCTCTTTCATGAGTTTAATAACATGCTCCACATCGCTTTGCGCCACCATTTCAACCGTAGTGTGCATATAGCGCAATGGCAACGATATTAAAGCCGAAGGAATACCACCTTTGGTATAAGCCCAAGCATCGGTATCTGTGCCAGATGAACGCGAAGCTGCATCTAACTGATATGGGATATTGTTTTTATCGGCAGTAGTGCGCAAATGGCGAAGCAACTTATTATGCACTGCAGGTGCTACGGTTAATACCGGCCCTTTTCCGCATTTATAGTCGCCATCCACATTCTTATCAATCATTGGTGTAGAAGTATCGTGCGATACATCTGTAATAATGGCGCAATTAGGATGAATGGTATGCGCAATCATAGCAGCACCATGCAAGCCAACTTCTTCTTGCACGCTGTTTACAATATATAAACCGAATGGCAATTCGTGTTTGCCTTCTTTTATTAAGCGAGCTACTTTTGCAATCATAAAACCACCCATGCGGTTATCTAAAGCTCTGCCTCCAAAGTAGCGATTGTTTAAAGTAAAGAAGCCATCTTGAAAGGTAATTACCGTACCCGGGTGAATGCCCTTTTCTTTTACCTCATCGGCAGAAGTGCAGCCGCAATCCACAAAAATATTTTCAACTTTTGCAGGAGTTTCGCCATTGGCACCTTTGCGCAAGTGAATGGCCGGCCAACCAAATACTCCAGGAATTTTTCCGTTATCGGTATGAATCCATACGCGCATCGAAGGTGCAATCTGGTGATCGCTACCGCCATTTCTTCTTACATATAATAAACCATCGGATGTGATATTGGCTACGTACCAAGAAATTTCATCGGCATGAGCTTCTATTACTACTTTAAAATCTGCTTTAGGGTTAATAACGCCATAAACAGTTCCATAGTTATCTACATGATATTCATCTATGGCAGGTTTTAAGTATTCTAACCATACCTTTTGTCCTTCGGCTTCAAATCCGGTGGGCGAATAGGTATTCAAGTAGTTTTCTAAAAATGCTAAATCTTCTTTCGTAAAGAAATTTTCTGAGGCAGACATTGGTATAATTTACGTTAGTGAACTAATAAAGGGCGCAAGATTACACAAAAGGCTTCACCCTAAAAAGCAAATGTTATTTAAAAAAGTAATTCTTTAAGTACCCTTACAATGCTTGCTATTCCCGTATATCGGCATTTACGGAATAATTGGTAAAAGCAGGACTTACGCGCGCTAACTTACCGTTTGGCATTTTAACCGAGTAGCAAGAATATATACTGCTGGTATCGCATCGGTAATCGGGTCTGTAATAATCTGTTGATACTATTTGCGCTCCGCTGGCAAATGCGGCATTTGCTTCGGTGTAGTCGTTGTTTCGGGCAGCTTCGGTACTATGGTCGGCACGAGTGCGCACCATAAACCCCTGCTTCACTAAATTGGCAATGGCGGCTTCATTTCCAATAGGTGCATTGCGAATAATAAATGCGGCATCGCTGGCATTGGAGCTATCGGCAAATACAAACATGGCTCTTCCTTCTAAAGTAGTTTTGCCACTGCGATAGGCATCCATACCTTCACCATTCATTACGAATATTACTTTTCCGCGTGCTTCTTTTAAAGTAGGCCAATTATTGGCAAGTGCAGCTTCGCGCAAGGTGGCATAGCTTCCTCTAAACTTATCGGGCGTAATTACTTTTTCTAAATCTGCACCAAACACAGCTTTTATTTCTGCATCTAATTCATCCATATAGGCAGGCGTGTATGGAATGCCTTTTACAAAGCCGCTAAGTGGCAATCTATCGCCCGCAGTTTCTTGTTTAGTTTCTACATAAATATAAATGGGTAAATGGCGCGGATGTGCATTGGACCAATCTTTTATAGTTTCTAATGCTTGCTTAAAAGTGTAATAGTTGGTTTCGAAATCTACATCGGGAATATGCAATATTTTATAGCCCGGTTCTTTTAATTGCGGAATACCCGACTCCACCGATTCTCCAATAAGCCCCATTCCTGCTCTGTTGTAAAATCTCCCGCCATCGTGGTCGTAATACACATCTAATTCAATACTGCGCACTCCGTAATTATTAAACTGCTCGGGCAATGGAATATGTGTATAATCCCAGTCTTCGGGGTTTAAACTTGCAGGCAGGCTCGATTTTATAGTCATCACCATTTGCAAAATGGGGTCGTAAGTACGCTTACGGTAACTGTTGTGGCTTGCCAATACTTGTACCTTGTTTATTTGAACTGTATCCCAAGCTGTATTATCAACTATATCTTTTACTTCCTTTTTACAGCCAAACGATGTTATGATAACACACAACATCAAAATTGAAAGATTTTTCATTTTGCCTTTTTATACAGTGTGGGAAGGTAACTAAATGTTTTAGAAACCACATATAAAAAACTGCAATCATAAATGCCTATAAAACTACATACCGCCTTTAGTTAGCTTGCCAAGTTGCAGCAGTGAGCTTCTTAACATTTCCGGTTTTTGCGTACCCAGTAAGAGCCTGCGTCCTCCATCATACACCAGTTGTAAACCCTGATTGCCTGCAACATTAAATGCTTGACCTTTTCCTAAAATACCAATGCGCAATCCCCAACCCCCGTATTCGCCAATTGGACTGTATGTGCGCACATACGCTTCGGAAATTCTATTCCATGGAATCGTTTTTTCGATTCTAAAAAACGGATAAAAGCGATAATGCACACCAGTTTCATCAATAGCTGTTTCAAGGCGGGCAAAAGCTATGCAAACAGAAATAGCCAATACCATTAAAGTAAGCGCTGCCAACACTCCGTTATTGGTAGGATTATCTCCAAAAACTTTCCCTAAAAAAACTTGGGTGATAAATCCGTAAATAAAAAAGCCATTTATACCAATAAGCAAAAGCCAAAGCCAAACCTGCTTAAAACGCTGCTGTTCGCTAAAATAAATGCGGCCTTGCATGTGTTCTTTGTGCTTCTACGAGGTCATGTATTCAATTGTAATAAGGCGAAATCATTAAGTACACTATTACGCCCGTAATGCTTACATAGAGCCAAATTGGGAAAGTAATTCTCGCTATTTTTTTATGCATATTGAATTCACCTGTAAGCCCTCTGTACACCGTTAATAAAATAAATGGCAAAATGATTCCTGCCAAAATAATATGTGTAATGAGTATAAAAAGATAGAAGTACTTAACTGCGCCTACGCCTCCATACACCGTACTTCCACTTAGTAAATGGTGTGCTATGTACGACACCAAAAACAGCACCGACAGTACCATTGCTGCCAGCATTGCCTTTTTATGCAGCGTATATTTTTTTTGCTTCACAAATACCAAAGCGGCAATTAGCAATACCGAAACCATAGAATTAATAACAGCATTGATGGCAGCAAATACATGTACATCGAACCCAACTTCTACTTGCAGGTGTACCTTTTTAAGCATCACTACGGCAGCAAATACAATAACAGATAATATACCAATAAGCGCATAAGCCAAGGCATCATTTTTTTGAATAGTAGGTTGCAGCATTCCAATAGAATTTATGGGTGCGAAGAAGCATGAAATTTAATGCAGAACAACAAAAATGATGTGAAAGTTCTTCATTTCACAATTTGGTTGTAAAGTTTCGGTTTTGGGTTCTGTTTCATAATTATATTTTTAAAACCATGAATAAACTTCTCATCGCACTTTTACTTTCATTTTCTATTGCTACTGCACAAAACGTAGCCTTATTTTCTACCGAGCCGCAACAATTTGTTCGCGACCTCGATGGCTTTATGAATGCCAACAAACTACCCGATTGCAAAGAAGCTACTGAGGCATTTCAAAAAGCTGTAAAAGATGGTGTAATTACCGAGCAGCAGTTAAAATTTATAGCCGCTACCGCCAATGTAATGCGCGAAAAAAACTTCCCGGCTTCGCCACAATTTAGCAACTATATAAATGCTATTGTGGCATTTGCACGCAGCGGCAAACCCGAAAGTATTTTTAATGATTGGGACGAAGTTTGCGACCAAATGCTGCGCAACTTAAAGCGTGGCGAAAACAGCAGCTACACCAAGTTCTTAGAATTTTCAAAAGTTTATTTTGAACAAAATCTTCTCCACAAAACACAAAACAAAGCATGGAAAGTAGATGCCGCAGAATGTAAGTTGGAATACACCGATGGCAAGCCTCGCCTAAAAATTCCTGCCACGCGTTTTTATGGTTTTCTTTCTACCGATACCATACAAATTTACAACACACAAGGTTACTACTATCCGGTAGAAAATAAATTTGAAGGCAAGGGCGGGAAAGCCGATTGGAAGCGTTCCAGCCAAGATGTAAACAAAGTATTTGTTACCCTTAAAAACTATGTGGTAGATTTAAGCACATACGGTTACACTATCGACTCTGCCATATTCACCAACAGTTATTATTTAAAACGCGTATTGCCCGGCAAATTCACCGATAAACTTATTCCCAATAACGACACTACAAAATCCGACTATCCGCGTTTTGAATCGTACGAAACCGATATTGTACTCAACCAAGTAGCGCCCAACGTAAACTACTTTGGAGGCTTCAACTTTTGGGGAACCAAAGTGGTGGGCTACAACTCCAATGGCGAAAGTGCAGGCTTCGATTTCTATACACGCGATGGTAAAACATTGGCCATGCGTGCCCGCTCAAAAGACATTCTCATTATTCGCGATAAAGAGCTGGGCGCCAGCAATGCCGAAATAGTAATATTCTTTGGAAAGGACTCTATTTTTCACCCATCGGTAAACTTAAACTACCGTGTAGATAGACGCGAAATGCGCCTATTCCGTGGCGAAAATGCCATTGGTCGCTCACGCTTTATAGATTCTTACCACCAGTTTGAATTTGAAACCGATGCGCTTATATGGAACTTAGACTCCTCACGCATGCAAATGAAAATTCTTACAGGCGTTGGAAAAAATGCAGCCAATTTTGAAAGCACCAATTACTTTAACAAAGATCGCATCCGCCAAATTCAAGGCGTATCGGCATACGAGCCACTGGCACTCATTTACCAACTTCAAAAACAAAAAGGAACCGATGAAATTGCAGCCATAGATATTGCCAAGAAAATAGACCCCAAACTCACCGAAGTTCAAATAAAAAGTTTACTCTATAAATTAGTAGAAAACGGCTTTATTATTTACAACGAAAAAGCAGGTCTTGTACGCTTGAGCGAAAAACTTTCTAAGTATGTTTTAGCAAATGCAAAAAAGGTAGATTACGATTACCTGCGCATGCGCTCTATTGCACCCGATGGTATAGATTACCTCGATTTAAAAACTGCCGATATGCAACTGCGCGGTGTAGGTTTAATTCCAATTAGCGACACTGCCAATGTAACCTTCTTTCCTACCAAAAAAACTGTAGATATTCTGAAAGACAGAAACATGAAATTCGATGGAACCATTATTGCAGGAAGAATAGACTTAGCCGGAAAAGAAAACAAATTCGTGTACGATACCTTTGTGGTGAATATGCAAAAAGTGGATTCGCTTATGATGTATATTCCCGATGGCGATAAACTAGACGAAGAAGGCAAACCAATGCTAAAACCATTGCGTTCCAAATTAGAAAACTTATCGGCTCGTTTAGAAGTAGATGCGCCTATCAATAAATCTGGTCGCTCGCGTCTGCATCAGTTTCCGCGCATTACCACTAAAGGTTCTTCGTATGTTTATTACGAAGATTCTACCACAAACAAAGCAGCTTACAGCAAAAAAGACTTCTTCTTTCAGGTAGAACCTTTCCAAATAGACAGCTTAAACAATTTGGAACCTACCGTACTTGATTTTAAAGGAAAATTAGTGAGTGGCGGTATATTCCCCGATATTTCCGAAAACCTAAAATTGCAAGACGATCTTTCACTCGGCTTTAAAACAGAAGCACCGCCAAGCGGCTTGGCACTGTTTAAAGACAAAGGAAACTATAAAGGAAAAATAGAGTTAGACTACAATGGCTTAAAAGGCGATGGCGTTATTACACACAGCACCGCAGCCTTCACTTCTTCTGCTATTCGGTTCTATCCAGATTCGGTACTGGCACAAACCGATTCTTTTACCATTGCTGCTACCGATAAAGGTGTAATGACTCCCGATGTGCAATCTACCAAAGTAGATATTTTCTGGAAGAGCAAAGTAGATAGCATGTATGCTAAAATGACCGAAACACCCTTTGCCATGTATGGAAAATCTACACAGCTAAAAGGGGAATTACTGCTTACGCAGCAAGGACTTTTCGGCAATGGAACTCTAGACTGGAGCGAAGCAAATCTTATTTCGCAAGGCTTCTATTTTAAAACCAGACATTTAGGAGCCGATACTGCCGAACTACGCATAAAAACACCCGATGGAAGCGGTACAGCATTCCTTTCGCCCAATGTAAAAGCAAAAGTAGATTTCGATAAGCGCGAAGGAAATTTCAACAATAACCTAGTAGGTGTTCCCACAGAGTTTGCCTATAACCAATACAACACCTTTATACCCAATTTTAGATGGGATATAGACAAACACATCCTAGAGTTTAAATCGCCAGAAGGCAGCAAGGGCGAGCAATTCAACTCGCTCAACAAAGCACAAAAAGGACTTAACTTTATTGCCAAACGCGCCACTTACGATTTGCTAAACTCCATTCTTACCGTAGAGCAAATTCCTGAAATTATTGTTGCCGATTCGCGTATAATTCCCGATTCAGGGAAAGTAGTTATTGAAGCCGATGCCAAAATGCGCACACTTCATAATGCTACCATTATTTCCGATACCATCAGCGGCACACACAAAATATCTAAAGCCACATTAGACATTATTAGCAAGGCAGAACTAAAAGGAAGTGGCGAATACAAATACAGCACCATCAACACACCGGAGCAAACCATTGTATTCGATGACATCAGCGTAAAAAGAACCACCTCCGGCAAACGCGGAAAAGACGAAGAATTTCACCTTTCATCTAAAGGCCCCATAAACGAAGACGCCCAATTTATACTCTATCCAAACGTAAATTTTGTGGGCGAAGCAAGCATGTATTCACAAAACCCATACATGATTTTTAAAGGCACTGCCAAAGTGCATTACAAAACAGCCAATGTAGAAGCAGCAGAATTTTCGTTTGAAGACACCATAAACCCAAAACAGCTTTTAATACATTACAAACCCGACACCAAAGACGCTACCGGCACACCTGTAATTGCCGGCATCAGTTGCGCCAAATCTGCCGAAGAAATTCACCTTTATTCTAACCTGCTCAACATAAAAGAAAACCTTACCGACCCAACACTCTTTAAAGCCGATGGCATTCTGTATCACGATACAAAAACAAACGAATACGCCTTTGGTAACAAAGAAAAAATTGTAGATGGCGCACTTAAAGGAAACGTATTGCGCTTCAACGATGAAAAAGGAATAATTACTGCCGAAGGCGATTTCGATCTTGGCCTAAAAATTTCGCCACTAAAAGTGCGCATGGTGGGCGATGTAGAAAACGATTTAAACAAAGGCACGTTCAACTTCAACACTACATTGGGAATAGACCTGCGCACCACAAAAGACATAGACGAAAAACTCGCCAAGTTTTTGTATGACGACAACGTAGATTTAAATGATGTAACTTACGAAACCGACCGCGCCAAAAAACAATTCTACCAACTGTGCGAAGACAAAAAAGACGATGCCGTTTTAAAAGAATTTGAACGCACCGCCACCTTTAAGCGCCCCAAAGAATTTACACACCACTTAGTTTTCTCCAACCTAAATTTAGTATTCGATAAAGTAGATGGCACACTACGCAGCATCGGAAAAATAGGACTGGCAATGGTGGGCGAAAAAGCCATCAACAAAAAGCTAGACGGATCCATAGAAATGAGTTTTGTGCCGGGCGATGAACATATTTACATCTATTTGCGCACCGGTGTGGGCGAATGGTTTTTTATGGAATACAAAAATGGCGTATATGGTCTTTTAAGTTCCTACGATGTATTTGCAACACAAGTTGGCGCACTAATGCCTAGCGGAAAAAATATAATTAAAGACGATAAAGGCACTTCGTTTTATCGCTTTGTAATTGGCAATGCTGCCAACCAAGCAGATTTTGTAGATCGCATGAGAGAAAAGAAAATTGCCGCAGGTGAAAAAGTAGATGAAGCCCCACGACCCCGTCCAAAACCGGTAGCACCTCCTACCTCTGCACCTCCCGCAGATGAGCAAGAAAAATCTACACCGGAAATCATGCCTTCAAAAAACAAAAAACAAACTGAAACTGACGGAGAAACAACACCTCCCGTACAAGAAGAGACTCCTGCACAAGAACAGAAAAAGCCTGCAGGAAGAAGGCAAAAATATTCGCGTGAAGTACAAGAAACACCTACAGCACAACCAGAAACCACACCTACACCGGAAAGCCCTAAGCAAGAAGATGCAGCACCTGCCGAAGAAGTAAAACCTAAAGAAGAAGCTAAACCTGCCGGCAGAAGGCAAAAGTATTCTCGCGAAGTTCAAGAAGATAGCAGTGCTCCGCAAGCCGCACCACAACAAGAATCCGGCACACCAGCCCCTACCGAAACCGCACCACAGCAGGAAGTTACTCCTGCTGCAACCGATGGAGTAAAAGTTGAAGATGTTCCTTCCGATGAAGGTGGAAAGAAAAAGAAGAAAAAAGGAAAAGATAAAACCGAAGAAACTCCCGAAACAGAATAAGTAAACTTACTGTTTTAAACCTATGCAAAGGAGGCTGTTTATTTTAACCAGTCTCCTTTTTGTTTTCTCAACTGTGCCAACTCCATACTTAACAATTGCTGCATTAACATTTAATATCCACTCTTTTACTAAAAGAAAATAAACAAAGTGCTCTATATTTTGAATGTATGAATTGCATGAAGTATGCTTTGTGCTTATGCAATAACCTTTAATATACTAAACAT